>NZ_CP150662.1:2652500-2937607 GCF_038024125.1 Polaribacter gangjinensis | reverse complement strand
TAATAGTGTTAGTAAAATTTGGTTATTAATTCGAAAAAACGAACTTTTTTCTGTTTTTCATAAGCTTTACAAAAGTGTGAATAATTTTTATTATAAAAAAATGTATTTGGGGTTGATTATTATTTTTTTTTTATGTAAAATGGCACAAATTATATTGTTTAAACCTATTGAAAAAATCATTAACAAAAACCAGAGTTCGATACTCAGAAACCGATCAAATGGGCGTAGTTTATCACGGAAATTACGCACAGTTTTTTGAATTGGGTAGAACTGAATGGTTACGAAAACTTGGTGTTACTTACAAAGATATGGAAATCAGTGGGATAATGCTTCCTGTTATTTCTTTAAATTGTCGTTTTATCAAATCCGCAAAATATGACGATATTTTAACGATAGAAACGATTTTAATTAAAAAACCATTAGTGAAAATTGAGTTTGATTACACTATTACTAATCAAAATCAAGAATTAATTTGCACAGGTAATTCTGTTTTGGCATTTATGGATATGAAAACTAACAAACCAACAAAATGTCCTGAATACTTGTTAACAAGTTTAGGATTCTAATTTTTCGATAGTAATTGGATACATTTCACTGAAAATTTCAAATACTTTTAAAGTATCTTTTTTTCTGACTGAAATTATATATTCACAAGAAACTTCTAATTTTTGATGAGTCACATAAACATCAAATTGTTTTAAAATGCGTGAAACTTTGTTCATAACCTCATAAGTAAAGTAAATTCTGAATTGTTCATTAACCGTTTTTTCAACAATTTCGGAGGTTTCTAAAGTAAGTTGTGCTGAAGTTTTATAAGCACTCATCAAACCACCAACACCTAGTTTTGTACCACCAAAATAACGAACAGAAACTACTAAAATATTGGTAACATCAAAAGCTTGAATTTGCCCATAAATTGGCATTCCAGCTGAATTACTAGGTTCACCATCATCCGAAACTCGAAATCTTTTTTCCGGAAATCCTAGTTGATATGCAAAGCAAAAATGATTTGCTGTGTGGTGTTGCTTTTTTAAATTTTCAAGAATATTTTTCACATCTTCCTCTGAAGAAATGGGAAAAGCATACCCAAAAAACTTACTGCTTTTTTCTTTAAAAAGAGTTTCCTGAGATGGTTTTTCGATCGTTTTATATACGTCTTCTATCATGACATTGCAACCATTATTATTCCGAAAACAGCGAGAACAATTCCAATTTTATTTTTCAAAGAAAAATGTTCTTTAAATAAAATGACACCAAAAATTGTTGATAAAACCACAATAACTACATTATTGATGGTGAATAACATAGAACTTTCAAAACCTTTTGTTTGTAAAGATTTTATCAAAAAAATGATTGAAAAATAATTTGGAATTCCTAATAATATTCCTGCAATTAAATTTTTAATTCCGAATGAAGTTGGTTGTTTTAGCTGTTGTATCAACAAAAATAAAGATCCAACAATAGCCGCAATTCCAAACAAACTTCCTGAAAAAATGGACACATCGTCTTTTGGAACGAAATTTATTTCTAAATACTTCAGAAAAGTATCAATAGTTCCAGAACCAAGAAAAAGTAACACAGGAAAAAACAACGTACTTTTTTGTAAAGTTGATTTTTGTTCCCTAAAAGAAGTCAAATACACTGCAATTAAAGCGATGAATATCCCAATAATTTTTAAAAATGAAAAAGATTCATTGTATAAGAAAATTCCAAAAAAAACGGGAATTACAACCGACATTTTTCCAGCAACTGAAGCTACTGAAACACCATTTTTTTGAGATGTCATTGCCATCACAAAAAAAATTGCAATAAATAAAATTCCTAAAAAAATGGAACCTAAAAACCAAGGTTGTTTGGGAACTTCTAAAATGGAAAAATTACTTTCTGAAAACAGAAAACCAAGAATAAAAGCAATTACGTAATTGACAACAATCGCTTTTAAAACATCAATTTTATAAATCTCAAAAAACTTAAAAATGACAAATAATCCCGATGAAAATAGGATACTTAGCAATAAATAAATCAAAATAAATGGCTTTGTTTTTCAAACAATTCTGTAACATTTTCTGTTGTTGGATTCAAATTCCAAACATGAATTCCTAACATTTTTGCTGCATCAGTATTTTCTTTTAAATCATCCACAAACAAGGTTTCTTCAGGTTTTAGTTGATTTGAATCCAATACAAACTCGTAAATCTCTTTATCTGGTTTTCTTAAATTGATTTCGTGCGAAAGGTAAAATTGCTCAAAACAATTTTTAAAATCTGTAAAAAAAGGAATTCCAACTGAATTTTTCACGGATGTAATGTGCAAATCATTAGTATTACTCAATAAAAACAATCGATATTTTTCTGAAAAAGCAATTTCTTGTAAAAATCGCAATCGATTTTCTGGAAAATCCAATAAAACAGCATTCCAAGCAAATAACAAATCATTTTTAGAAATTGAAAAACTCGACGAAAAATAACTGATAAAATCAGCAGTTTCCATCAATCCTTTTTCATATTCTTGATACACTTGAATCATTTGAGGAGTAATTTTAGAGACTCCTAACTTTGTCATTTTTCTGTAAGTTGCTTCTTTATCTAAGTTGATAAAAATGTCTCCAAAATCGAAAATTATATTTTTAATCATTGGTATATATTTTCAAAGTATCATTTTTCACATCAATTGCTGATATCATTTTTCCATTTAAAATTGGCGCTTTTATACCATTTTCATAAGTAAAATCACTTTCAAAAACACGCGCTTCATCCCATAAATTTTCATCAATAAAAGTTTGAATTGTTTTTGTGCCTCCTTCAATAATTACAGATTGAATGTGGTGTTTTTGTAAAATAGCACAAATTTGAATAGCTATGTTTTGATCAAAATCTATTCCTTCAAAAAAAATGTTTCCTGATGAATTATAAACATTTTTAACATCAGTTATAAAAATTGTTTTGACAGATTTGTCATACACAGCAAGATTTTGAGGGATTTTTAAATCCTTGTCAAGTACAATTCTTACAGGATGATTTCCAAACCAATCTCGTAAATTCAATGTTGGATTATCATCTAAAACTGTTTTAGTACCTACTAAAATAGCCTGTTCTTGTGCTCGAAATTTATGAACCAATTGCCTAGAATATTGGTTAGAAATCCAAACTGGTTTTTGAAAATTTTTGATTTTTGGGGCAATAAAACCATTTTGAGTTTGTGCCCATTTTAAAATGATGTATGGACACTTTTTTTCTTGAACTGTAAAAAATCGTTTGTGATGTTCTCTGCATTCCTTTTCTAAAACACCAACAATAACTTCTATTCCTGCATTTTTTAGACGTTCAATTCCTTTTCCTGAAACCAAGCTATTAGAATCTATGCAGCCAATTACCACTTTTTTGAATTGATGTTTTACAATTAAATCTGCGCAAGGTGGCGTTTTTCCGAAATGAGAACAAGGTTCTAAAGTCACATAAATAGTTGCTTCTTTTAATACAGCAACATTTTTTACCGAATTTATAGCATTAACCTCAGCATGACTTTCGCCATAAACTGAAGTAAAACCTTCACCAATAATGATATCATTATGAACAATTACAGCACCAACAGCAGGATTTGGTCGGGAAATTCCGATGGCATTTTGAGCGATTTGCAAACAACGTTGCATGTAAAATTCGTGATTTTTCACTTACAATTTGATATTAATATCCTCAGTTTTATCGATAATAAATTCCTTTTTAAATCCTAAAAATGAATAATTTAACGTTCCTTTTAATTGTACTTTTACAGACTTATTGAGCAGTGAATTTAGCAAACTTCCCAAAATTCCGTTTTTATTTGTATCAAAAACACGTTTTGTAGGAATGGAAACTTTCAATGGAATTGCAAAATCGGTATTGGAAGGAATTTTAAAAATATCCGAAGAAACTTGCGCAACTTCTTCTCCATTTATAATTACTTTAATGTCATCTGTAAAAATTTTCCCACCAACATTATTCGGATTATTAAAATAAGCTTTTGCTCCCAAACGAATAGTATCAGAAGCAATAGTTACAATTTTAATATCATCAACCTTTAAAAAAACAGGTGCTTTTTTTACTGAACAACTAAAAAAAGCAATTAAAAAACCTAGTAAAATGAGTCCTTTTTTCATAAAAAAATATGAATTAAAATGGGTAAATTGCCCTCGCAAAAATACAGTATTAAATGTCAAATAACGAGTTTATTATTAGAGAAATACAGCAAAAAGACAATGCTGCACTTGCAAAAGTTGTTCGCAATGTAATTTTAGAAATGGGCGCTCCAACTGTTGGAACTGCTTATGAAGACAAAGCAACAGATCAACTTTTTGAAACCTATCAAAAAGAAAGAGCCATTTATTTTGTATTGGAACACGATCAAAAAGTTGTGGGTGGTGCAGGAATTGCACAACTAGATAATTTTGACGGAAATGTATGCGAATTGCAAAAAATGTATTTTTTACCTGAAGCAAGAGGCAAAGGTTTGGGTTCTAAAATGATTACTATTTGTTTAGAAAAAGCCAAAGAATTTGGATTTGAAAGTTGTTACTTAGAAACATTGCCCTATATGAAAGATGCAGTAAAATTGTACAAAAAAAATGGCTTCCAAAATCTAGATAAAGCTATGGGAAACACTTGTCATTACTCTTGTGATGTTTGGATGATTAAAGAATTATAAACGCAATCAAACCGAATTTTGATAACAGTAAAAGAATGTAAAAAAGTATTTTCTGAAGTCTTAAAAGATATTTTTCCTAGCACTGAAATTGATACTTTTTTCTTGTTTCTTGTAGAAGAATATTTGGGTTTTACAAGAGTTGATTTGGTTTTAAAATCTGATTTTATTATTGATGAAAACACCAAAAATCTTTTTAACAAAGCTCTTAAGAGATTAAAAAATCAAGAACCTATACAATATATTTTAGGAAAAACAGAATTCTTTGGATTGCCCTTTCTGGTTGATAAAAACACTTTGATTCCTAGACCAGAAACAGAAGAATTGGTTGCTTGGATTATTGATGAAGTTAAAATTCTAAATAAAAAATCATCGACTAAAATCACTCTTTTAGATATAGGAACTGGCTCAGGTTGTATTCCAATTTCGCTCGCAAAAAATATAAATTTCGCTACTATTTCTGGAATTGATATTTCAGAAAAAGCGTTGAAAGTTGCTCTTAAGAATGCTGAACTCAATCAAGTTTCAATTTCATTTTTTGAAATGGATATTTTAAAAATTGCTGATTTATGTTTTCTTTTTGAATATAATTCTAAATCAAATTTTGATATCATCGTTTCTAATCCTCCTTATGTAAGGGAATTAGAAAAAAAAGCCATGAATAAAAATGTTTTGGAAAATGAACCACATCAAGCGTTATTTGTATCTGACGAAAACCCATTGGTTTTTTATGAAAAAATTGCTGATTTAGCACTATTACATTTATCAAAAGATGGTGTATTATTTTTTGAAATCAACCAATATCTAGGAAATCAAACAGTTGACATTTTACTAAACAAAGGTTTTAAAAATGTTGAACTACGAAAAGATATTTTTGGAAATGATAGAATGATAAAAGCAACTTTTTGATATTTTTTTTAAAATAAAAAATTGTAGAAATAAAAAATGATTTTATATTTGCATTGCTTTACTGCGAGAGTAGCTCAGTTGGTAGAGCTTTAGCCTTCCAAGCTAAATGTCGCCGGTTCGAGCCCGGTCTCTCGCTCAATAACGTTGCAATTTTGCAACGTTTTTTTTTCTATAAACTTTTCAGTTTATTTCCAAAAATCAATAATAGAATAATTGGAATTGCTAATAAAAAAACAAAAATTGTATTCACTAAAAACAATTCAGGAACCAACAAAAGTGTAATTGCAAAACCACCAATTGTACCTCCTAAATGTGCAGCATGCCCAATATTTCCTAGCTGTCTTTTCATTCCATAAATTGAGTATAATAAGTACCCAACTCCAAAAACATATCCTGGCATTGGAATCGCAAAAAACAATAATAATTGCATATCTGGAAACAACAAAATAGAAGCATAAACAATACCCGAAACTGCTCCTGATGCGCCTATTGCACTGTAATAAGGTTCGCTTTTATGATAATATAATGTATACAAACTACCCGCAAGTAAGCTTCCAAAATAAATTATTAAGAAGTTTGGAGCGCCTAAAATTTTAGAAACAATATCCCCAAAAAGATACAAAGCATACATATTGAAACCCAAATGAACCCAATCTGCATGCAAAAATCCAGAGCTAATCATCCGAATTTTTTCACCACTTAAAATTTTATTTATTTGAAATTTATACATTTCAAAAAAATAATAATTGTCAAATCCTTTCATCGAGAACAATACATTTGCAATGATAATAAGGATAACTACTAAATTTTGATTTTCTAACATGTTACAAACTTACTAAAATTGCAAAGCTTCTAACGAGAAAATTTCATTTTAAATGTAGATATTTGCACCTTAATTAAAATTTATGCAACTCTTACTTTTCGGAATTGTTTATCCTTTTGCTTGGCTTTTTTCGAGATTGCCAATGAGAATTTTATATATGATTTCTGATGTATTATTTTTTCTGATATATCATGTTTTTGGCTACAGAAAAGAGGTCGTTTTAAAAAATATTTCTTATGCTTTTCCTAATAAAAGTCTTGAAGAAAAAAAACAATTATCCAAAGAATTTTTCAAGCATTTTACGGATATTTTGATGGAGAGTGTAAAGGGGTTTACAATGGGTAAAGATGAAATTTTAAAAAGATATAAATATAAAAATCCTGAACTGCTGAATTCGTTTGTTAAAGAAGGTAAAAGTATCGCTTTGGTTGGAGCACATTTAGCAAATTGGGAATGGTGTGTGAATTTACCTTTACTTACCAAAATTCCTGTTAATGGTTCTTATAACCAATTAAGAAATCCATATTTTGAAAAAGCATTGAAAAAATCAAGAGAACGTTTTGGTATTATTGGCATTAAAACATTTGAAACTGTAAAAGTTATGATGTCAAATTATCAAAATAACACTCAAGGAATCTATATTTTACTAAGTGATCAGTCTCCTTTGGTTGAAAAAACATTTTATTGGACAGAATTTTTCGGAGTTAAAGTTCCTGTACATACAGGATTAGAAATGTTGTCAAAAAAGTTTGATTTAGTAGTTATAAATCAACATACAAGAAAGATTAAAAGAGGTTATTATGAAACTGAATTTGAGTTAATTACTCAAGATCCAAAAAGTTTTGAAAACTACGAATTGACTGAAAAATACATACGAATTACTGAAAAAAATATCAAAAAGAATCCTGAAAATTATCTTTGGTCACACAACAGATTTAAACACAAAGACAGGTTTGATGAGTGGCTAAACAACTATTCTGCTAAGAAAACCAAGAAGTAACCAGTTCTTTTTCAATAGATTGAGTTTCTTTGTGCGAAAAATCATTTTTAGAACTGTCGTACACGTACTCTTTTGACCAACTCTCAATATGATCAGCCAATTCTTTTAAAGCATTGCAAATAAATTGAAGCTCATCATTGGTTATTGTTGGATGTAAAGACAAACGAACCCAGCCCGGTTTTTCGGTATTACAACCTTGCAAAATTTGATTTTTTATTTTGGTAGATGTTTCTTGATCAACATTTAATAAATAATGTCCATAAGTTCCTGCACAAGAACAACCACCTCTCGTTTGAATTCCAAAACGGTCATTTAATAATTTTACTACCAAATTGAAATGATATTTTTCAAAATAAAAAGAAAAAATACTCAGCCTTTTTTTCTGATTTGGAGCTAAAATCTGAACACCTTTCAAACTTTCAAGGGTTTGAAATAAAACCTTATTGATTTCATTTTCTCTTTCTTCAATATTTGAAACACCCATTTTTTCTTTCAATTGAATAGCAAAAGCAACTTTAATTGTTTGCAAAAAAGCGGGAGTTCCACCATCTTCTCTAGTTTCAACATCATCAAAATAATCGTGTTGACCCCAAGGATTTGTATAAGATACTGTTCCTCCTCCAGGATTATCAGGAACGATATTTTTGTATAATTTTTTATTAAAAATAAGTACGCCTGCACTTCCAGGACCACCTAAAAATTTATGTGGCGAAAAGAAAATCGCATCTAAATATTCTTCTTCAACTTCTGGATGCATATTGATATCAACATAGGGCGCACAACAAGCAAAATCGACAAAACACAAACCATTGTATTGATGAATCAATTTTGCGATTTTATGATAAGGAGTTTTAATTCCTGTTACATTTGAGCAAGACGTTATTGCAACAATTTTAATTTCTCTATGTTGATGCTTTTTGATACAATTTTCAAAATTTTCAATAGAAACCAAGCCATTTTCATCAGCAGGAACCACTTCAACATCCGCAATTGTTTCTAACCAAGAAGTTTGATTTGAATGATGTTCCATGTGCGAAATAAAGATGATGGGTTTTACTTCATCAGGAATGGTGGTATGATTTTTTAAACTTTCAGATACTTTAAGTCCTAAAATTCGCTGAAATTTATTTACAACTCCAGTCATTCCTGACTCAGCTGTGATTAAAACATCATTCTCATTGGCATTTACATGACGTTTGATTATTTTCCTTGCTTCGTGATAAGCAAGCGTCATGGCTGCACCTGTTGTAGAAGTTTCTGTGTGTGTATTTGCCACGAACGGACCTAATTCATTACAAATTTTTTCTTCAATTGGTCTGTACAAACGACCACTTGCAGTCCAATCAGCATATATCACTTTTTGCTCTCCATAAGGAGTTTTAAAAGTTTGATTGATGCCAATAATGTGCTCTCTAAATTGAGAAAAAAATTGTTCTAAATTCATAAAAAATTACTTGATAATTTCTTTGATTTCATTTATAAAACGAACTGCCAAATCATCTGCAGCTTTTTGAGAAGTTGCTTCTGTATAAATTCTGATGATAGGTTCTGTATTGGATTTTCTGAGGTGAATCCATTCATTTTCAAAGTCAATCTTAACGCCATCAATCGTGTTTACTTCTTCATTTCTGTAAGTTGAAGCCATGATATCCAGTATTTTATCAACATTTATCTCAGGTGTTAGTTCAATTTTATTTTTACTCATAAAATAACTTGGATACGAATCCCTCAATTGTTTACAAGATATTTTTTTATGTGCTAAATGTGATAAAAACAACGCAACTCCCACCAAAGAATCTCGTCCATAATGAGACGCAGGATAAATAATTCCGCCATTTCCTTCACCACCAATTACGGTATTAGTTTCCTTCATTTTTGCCACCACATTCACTTCACCAACAGCACTTGCAGTGTAAGTTCCTCCATGTTGATTTGTAATATCTCTCAAAGCTCTTGAAGAGGATAAATTAGACACTGTATTTCCACCTCCTAAACGTCCTAGAACATAATCAGCACAAGCAACCAATGTATATTCCTCACCAAACATAGAACCATCTTCGCAAATCAAAGCCAATCTATCTACATCTGGATCAACTACAATTCCTACATCTGCTTTTTCTTTAACAACTAGCTCAGAAATATCTCCTAAATGCTCTTTTAAAGGTTCTGGATTGTGTGGAAAATGACCATTTGGAGTGCAATATAATTCTATAGTTTCTACGTTTAATTCTTTTAACAATGCAGGAATAAAAATACCTCCTGTTGAATTTACAGCATCAACAACTACTTTAAAATTCGCTTTTCTGATAGCATCTGCATCAACCAATTTTAAATTCAACACTTCTTGAATATGTTTTTCTAAATATGAAGAATCTTTTGAATAAGTTCCTAAATTATCTACTTCTGCAAATTCGAAAGATTCGTTTTCTGCCAATTCTAGTATTCTTTCTCCAGCAATTGCATTCAAAAACTCCCCTTTTTCATTCAATAATTTTAAAGCATTCCATTGTTTTGGATTGTGAGAAGCCGTTAAAATAATACCACCATCCGCTTTTTCTAAAGGCACAGCAACCTCAACAGTTGGCGTTGTTGATAAGCCTAAATCAACCACATTAATTCCCAAACCTACCAACGTATTTGCTACTAAACTTGAAATCATTTTACCAGAAATTCGTGCATCTCTACCTAAAACAACCGTTAATTTATTTTTAGAAGGATTTCGTTCTTTTAAAAAAGCGCCATAAGCAGCTGCAAATTTTACAGCATCAATAGGTGTTAAATTATCTGAAGTTTTTCCACCAATTGTTCCTCTAATTCCTGAAATTGATTTGATTAATGTCATTGTTTAAATTTTGAAACAAAGATACTTTTTTTCAATAAGAAAAACTTTCAAAAGCAAAATTTGAAATGATTTTTTGAAAATTAAAATTATAAGAAATTAAAAAAGTAAAAATAAATTAACTGATGAATTTATGACTTCACAGGAACTCCATACAAATCGTAATCTCCTGCATCGTAAATCTCAACATCAATAAATTCACCGATTTTAATGTAATGTTTTGTAGCATCAACAATTACATCATTGTCAACATCTGGCGAATCAAATTCTGTTCTTCCGTAAAAATAAGCTCCGTCTTTTCTATCAAATAAACAGCGAAATGTTTTACCAATTTTTTCTTGATTCAACTCCCAAGAAATTTGCGATTGCACTTCCATGATTTCATTTACACGTCTGAATTTTACATCAGCAGGAACATCATCTTCTAAAACATATGCACCAGTATTTTCTTCATGCGAATATTCAAAAACGCCCAAACGTTCAAAACGCATTTCTTCAACCCAATTTTTTAATTCCTCAAATTGCGCTTCAGTTTCACCAGGATAACCTACAATTAACGTAGTTCTGATTGCCATTTCTGGAATTTCAGCTCTGAATTTTTTAATTAAATCTGTCGTTTTTTCGTGAGTTGTGCCACGTTTCATCGATTTTAAAATCTCAGAATTGATATGTTGTAAAGGAATGTCTAAATAATTACACACTTTTGGTTCGCGTTTCATAACCTCAATAACATCCATTGGAAATCCTGATGGAAAAGCATAATGCAAACGGATCCATTCAATTCCGTCAACTTTTACAAGTGCTTCTAACAAATCTGCCAAAGCTCTTTTTTTGTAGATATCTAAACCATAATAGGTTAAATCTTGCGCAATCAACATGATTTCTTTAATGCCTTTTTCAGCCAATTTTGTAGCCTCTGTAATGATATCTTCAATGGGTGTTGATTTGTGTTTTCCACGCATTAAAGGAATTGCACAAAAAGAACAAGGTCTGTCACAACCTTCTGCAATTTTTAAATAGGCATAATGTTTTGGTGTTGTTGTTAAACGCTCACCAATCAATTCGTGTTTGTAATCAGCTTCTAAAACTTTTAATAAATTCGGCAAATCGTGTGTACCAAAATATTGATCTACATTTGGAATTTCTTTTTCTAAATCCGGCTTATAACGCTCACTTAAACAACCTGTTACAAAAACCTTATCAATTTCACCAGCTTCTTTTCTTTGTGCGTAGTGCAAAATTGTATCAATACTTTCTTCTTTGGCTTTTCCAATAAAACCACAGGTATTGATAACTACAATATTTCCATCATCATATTCATCTTCATGAACTACATTTTTTCCATTGGCTTTTAATTGCCCCATTAACACTTCACTGTCGTAAATGTTTTTTGAGCAACCTAAAGTCACCACATTGATTTTATTTTTTTTGATGGTTTTTGTGCGCATTTTTTATTGGCTTTATGCTTTAAGCTATAAGCTTTAAGCAAATAACATAGTGTGATTTTTAAGGATGCAAAATTACATCATTTTATAAAAACAAAATGGTGCTATTGATAGTTTTTAGGCATTTTTCTTGCTTTGGTTAATTGCTCAAAAGCAAATCCGATTTTAAGTAAATTACTTTCAGAAAAAGGAAGCCCAACAAATGTTAAACTGATAGGTTCACCAGATTTTTTATATCCCATAGGAACTGTCAATGTTGGATGAAAAGAGACAGCAGCAATGCCTGAATGATAATTATTTATAGACAAAATAGCGTCTAGATTTTGTTCTTTCAATGCTTTTAAATAATTTTCTCCATCCAATTTTAGGTTTTGTTTTACAACCTCTAACTGAGCTAAAGTGGTAGTGTCTTTTACAATTCCTTCAAATAATTGTTGCCCATAAGGAGCTCTCAATAGACTGTCTTTTTTATTAAATTCAACTACACTTTTTACATTTTTGATAAATATTGATTTATCAGCATTATTAGCTAAATATTTGAGTAAATCGTGTTTCATATCAATATTTAACAGCGTAATAAATCCATTAAAAGAGGGTTGTTGAGGATTGAGTTCAACCAATTCTGCACCTGCTTTTTTTAGTTTTTCTATAGTTGCTGCATAAATTGAATCTGTTAAAAGTGATTGTAAAACACCCAATCTTTTTCCTTTTAAACTTCCTTTAAAAATTATATCAGTATTAAAATCATCTTTTTTAACTTCAAAAGAAGATTCATCTGCATTGTCTTTACCCAACATTGCTTGTGCTAAAATTGCATTATCAATCACATTTTTAGTCATTGGCCCTGGAGTATCTAACGTACTTGAAATTGGTACAATTCCTGTTCTGCTTAACATTCCAATTGTAGGTTTTAAACCTACAACTGAATTCATACTTGAAGGCGAAGTAATTGATCCTGAAGTTTCTGTACCAATTGCAGCAACTGCAAAATTGGCAGCAACTGTAACTCCACTTCCTGCTGAACTTCCTCCAGTTTCAAATTCGCCTCTTCCATATGGATTTAACGTTTGACCTCCAATGGCTGAGTATCCTAAAGGGCATCCTGAACAGAAAAAATAAGCCCATTCACTTAAATTGACTTTTCCTAAAATCAAGGCACCATTTTCTTTTAACTTTTCTACGATAAAAGCATCGTTTTTTGTAAAATTTCGTTGCAAAGCAACTGCACCTGCTGTGGTTGCCATATTAAAAGTATTGATATTATCCTTTAATAAAATGGGCATTCCATAAACTGAAAAATCAGAAATATTTTTAGAATTTTTATCTTTTTCTCTGGCTTGTTTTACAACTTCAGGATTCAAAGCAATGATACTATTTAATGATAGTGTTGAATCACTTTCAAATTTTCGAATTCTGTATAGGTAAAACAATGTTAATTTTTCATAGGTGAGTTTTCCTTCTTTGACATTTTTTTGTAACGTTGGAATATCTTGTTCTAAAATTAATGGTTTTAAATTTTGATATTCTTGTTCTGAAAAATACGCTAAATCATTTTCAAATGGTTTAAAAACAGCATTCATATCTAAATATTTAGATTGAAATAACTTGAATTTCATTCTTCCATTTGGATGATTTTGTTGTTTTTCTAAAGCAGCAGTTTCATCATACTTTTTAAAGAAAACAGGATTTTCTTTTTGCTGACAAGCTAAAAAAACAAAGAATGAACTGATTAAAATGGCTATTTTTTTCATAAAAATTGAACTATTATTTATTTTTTTATTTAAAGAATGAATCCACAAATTCCATTTTATTGAATACTTGCAAATCATCAATACCTTCTCCTACTCCAATATATTTTACGGGAATTTGAAATTGGTCAGAAATTCCAATAACTACTCCACCTTTTGCAGTTCCATCTAATTTGGTAACTGCCAAACATGAAACTTCAGTTGCTTTCGTAAATTGTTTTGCTTGTTCAAATGCATTTTGACCAGTAGAACCATCCAAAACTAATAACACATCATGAGGTGCATCTGCAACCACTTTTTGCATTACTCGTTTGATTTTAGTCAACTCATTCATCAAATTTACTTTGTTGTGCAATCTTCCAGCTGTATCAATAATCACTATATCAGCATTTTGAGAGACTGCTGATTTTAAGGTATCAAACGCAACAGATGCAGGATCTGAACCCATTTCTTGACGAACAATTGGCACACCAGTTCTGTCTGCCCAAATTTGCAATTGATCAATGGCTGCTGCTCTAAAAGTATCTGCTGCACCCAAAACAACCTTGAAACCTCGTTTTTGAAACTGTGCCGCTAATTTACCAATGGTAGTAGTTTTTCCAACACCATTTACACCAACAACCATGATTACATAAGGTTTTTTGTTGGCAGGAATTGTAAAATCAGTCTCATTGCCGCTATTTGTTTCTGATAATAATGCCGCAATTTCTTCTCTTAAAATTTTATTTAATTCGTTTGTGCTAACATATTTATCTTTTGCAACACGCTCTTCAATTCGTTCAATAATTTTTAATGTGGTATTTACGCCAACATCCGAAGCTACTAAAACTTCTTCTAAATTGTCTAAAACCTCATCATCAACTTTTGATTTTCCAACGACTGCTTTTGATAATTTATCAAAAAAATTCTCTTTCGTCTTCTCTAAACCTTTGTCTAAAGTTTCCTTTTTTTCTTTTGAAAATATATTTTTAAAAAAACTCATGATATTTTAAATACTGAATAACTAACTTTTTGAATAGGGTACTTTATTTTTTTAATAAAAATGGAATCATCTAATTGATTTTCAAACTCAAAAATCAACAATGAATCCTCAAAAATACGCAATTATAATCCATAAAAAAAGCTACTTTCTGAAATAGAAAGTAGCTTTATAATTTTATAAGAAAGTTTTTATTTTTTTGATAAAAACTTATCAACTTCAGAAGGATCCATTACTGCTTCAACAAAAGTGTAAGCTCCAGATTTTGGAGATTTAACCATTTTGATAGCTTTGCTTAATCTTTTAGATGCTGTTTGTAACGATGCAACGGTTTTTTTTGCCATTTTGTGTCTTTTTTAATCTATGTGCTCTATTCTGAGTTCTAGATGGTTTATTTACTTAATTTCTTTATGAACAGTCACTTTTTTCAAGATAGGGTTGAATTTTTTAATTTCCATTCTATCTGGAGTGTTCTTTTTGTTTTTAGTGGTAATGTATCTAGAAGTACCTGGTTGTCCAGAAGCTTTGTGCTCTGTACACTCTAAAATAACCTGAACTCTGTTTCCTTTTTTTGCCATCTCTATTCGAGTTTAAAAGTTTAAAAGTTTGAAAGTTTTAAGACTTGAAACTATAAACTGAAACTAATATTTATTTTGTTAAAAATCCGTTAGCTCTTGCGTCTTTAATAACTGCAGAAATACCTTTCTTGTTAATGTTTTTCAAAGCAGAAGCTGATATTTTTAAGGTAATCCATTTATCTTCTTCTGGAATGTAAAAACGCTTAGTCATTAAATTAGCGTCAAACTTTCTTTTTGTTTTATTCATTGCGTGAGAAACATTGTTCCCAACCATTGCTTTTTTTCCTGTTAATTCACAAACTCTAGACATCTTCTTGACAGTTTTATAGTATTATCTCTAAACGAGGTGCAAATTTACATATAAATCTAATTCTGAACAAAATATTTTTACGAAATTTTAAAATAATTCTTTCCTTAGTATTTCTAACGATTTACTGACTGTTCTATTGATAACTTTTTCTCTTGGTTGACCAAAATTAAATTCTTCGACAATTGTCTTTTCATCAGTAATTAAAGCAATATATACCAACCCAACACTTTTGTCATTGTGATCAGTTGTTGGACCTGCATTTCCTGTAACTGCGATTGCAAAATTGGTTTGCAGTTTTTCTTTTGCCGCTTTTGCCATTTCTAAAGCTACTTCTTTACTAACTACCGTGTTTTTTTTGATAGTTTCTGATGAAACTCCTAATAAATTAATTTTTGCTTCAGCTGTGTAGGTTACAAAACTTCCTTTAAAATAAGCTGATGCACCAGCTTCTGAAACAAAAGTTGCGGCAATTTTTCCACCAGTCAAACTTTCGGCCGTACATAATGTTTTTCCTTTTTGAGTTAAAATATCTCCAATCGTTTTTTCTAGAGAATGATCATCATCCAAACCTGTAATGATATCAGGAAGTAATTGATACAATTGTTTGATTTTTTCTTCTAACTCTTTTTCTAAAGCTTCTTTTTGATTTCCTTTTCCTGTCAATCGCAAACGAACTCTGCCAAAAGATGGTAAATACGCTAATTTAATATGAGAAGGTAAATTATTTTCAAAATCTTCAATAATTTCAGCAATGACACTTTCGCCTTGACCATAGGTCATGATGGTTTTATGGATGATAAAAGGCAGCTGGAATTGTTGTTGAATTCTTGGCAAGACTTCATTCGTCATCAATCCTTTCATTTCATAAGGCACTCCTGGTAAAGACACAAAAACAATATTGTTTTCAAAAAACCACATTCCTGGTGCTGTACCAAAATTATTTTTCAATAAAGTTGCTTTGGATGGCAATTGTGCTTGATATTTTTGAATTTCACGAAATGGATGATTGACTTTTGCAAACAAGGTTTTGATATGTTCAATTACTTCAGGATATTCAATAAGTTCTGTATCGTTGAAAAAAGCAGCAATCGTTTTTTTGGTGATATCATCTTTTGTAGGACCTAAACCACCTGTAATAATAACAATATCTGCTCTTTCTTGCGCTTCTTTAAGCGCATTTAATATATGTTGTTGATCATCTTGAATAGAAGTGATTTGATAAACAGAAACTCCTATTTTATTGAGTTCACTTCCTATCCATTGTGAATTGGTATCCACAATTTGACCAATCAAAATTTCATCACCAATTGTTATGATTTCTGCTTTCAATGTTTTAAGATTTAAAGGTTTCTGTTGTTTAAAAGTTCAATGCTTAAAATTATCTGAATTATTTTATTGATACATTGCTACATTGAACTTATTTCACCCTAATATTAAAAGCATCTCTTCCTTCCAAAACACCTTTTAAAACATCATTTTCTGAGACTTTCCCAACTCCTGCAGGAGTTCCTGTGAAAATAATATCTCCTTTTTTTAAGGTGAAATATTGCGAAACATACGCTATCAATTCATCAATTTTCCACAACATAGCGTTTGAATTGCCATCTTGAACTAACTCATCATTTTTGAATAATTGAAAGGAAATATTTTCCAAATCAAATTGTTCTTTTGGATAAAATTCACCAATAACAGCACTTCCATCAAATGCTTTTGCTTTTTCCCAAGGTAAACCTTTTTCTTTGCATTTTTCTTGAACATCTCTGGCTGTAAAATCGATTCCTAATCCAATTTCATCATAGTATTTATGCGAAAATTTGGCATCAATAAATTTTCCTACTTTATTAATTTTTACTAAAATCTCTACTTCATAATGCACATCATTGGAAAATGGCGGAATAAAAAATGGATTTTTATTTGGTAAAATAGCGGAATCAGGTTTTAAGAAAACCACAGGATTTTCTGGTTTTTCATTCGCTAATTCTTCAATATGTTTTGCGTAATTGCGCCCAATACAGATTATTTTCATTTACAGCCCATCCTAACCTTCCAAAAGGGAAGGAATTACAAACTGGGAAATTCGTAATTCTTAATTTACAATTCTTACTAAAATTATTCTCCTGTTTCAGGAAAAACAATCGCTCTATTTCCTGATACGATTATTTGATGATTTAAATGATTATTTACAGCTCTTGCTAACACCAATTTTTCGATATCTGCTCCAATTTTTTTCAACGTTGTTGGTGTACTTTCGTGTGTAACTGGTTTTACATCTTGCTCAATAATTGGCCCTTCATCCAAATCTTCTGTTGCATAATGCGCAGTTGCTCCAATCAATTTTACACCTCTCTCATACGCACGTAAATACGGATTTGCGCCCTGAAAAGCAGGTAAAAATGAGTGATGTATATTGATAATTTTCTCAGGATAAGCATTGATAAAATCAGCAGACAAAATTTGCATGTATCTTGCCAAAATAATCAAATCTATTTGATGTGAATCAAGCAATTCCATCAACTGTTTTTCTTGTTTAGATTTATCATTTGCAATTACTGGTATATAATAAAAAGGCACTTGAAACATATCAGCAATTGGTTTTAATTTTTCGTGATTACTGATAATCATTTTCACAGTACAATTCAAATTTCCTTCTTTATATCTCTCTAATAAATCATACAAATTATGACTTGTGTGCGAAACTAAAATAGCCACTTGTTGTTTTTTATCACTGTAATGCACAGACCATTTGAAATGCAAAGGAGTTGACAATTCTAAAAAACTGCTTTCCAATTCTTTTTTTGATAAAATTGTGCCATCTGCATTCAAACGAATTCTCATGAAATACGTATTTTCAATCGAATTTACATATTGCTGACAACTCAAAATATTAAAACCTTTTTCAAAAAAGAAATTGGTGATTTTTGCCACCAATCCTTTTTGGTCAGGACATTGTATTAAAAAAGTTACGATTTGTGATTTCATCTCTATAAATTGTAAATTAAGAATTGAGAATTAAATCAATTTCGAATTCTTAATTCATAATTAAAAATTCTAAAATTGATTTAGGGTATCCATTTTTTTGGAAAATTAGGCTTTCTTTTCTCTAAAAAAGCATCTCTTCCTTCTTTTGCTTCATCTGTCATGTAAGCCAAACGTGTTGCTTCGCCTGCAAAAACTTGCTGACCAACCATACCATCATCTGTCAAATTCATAGCAAATTTCAACATTTTAATGGATGTTGGACTTTTTGCTAAAATCTCTTGCGCCCATTCATAAGCCGTGTTTTCTAACTCCGCATGTGGAATTACAGCATTTACCATTCCCATTTCAAAAGCTTCTTGAGCAGAGTAATTTCTTCCTAAAAAGAAAATTTCACGAGCCTTTTTTTGACCCACCATTTTTGCCAAATATGCAGAACCATAACCACCATCAAATGAGGTTACATCAGCATCCGTTTGTTTAAAAATTGCATGTTCTTTGGATGCCAATGTTAAATCGCACACAACATGTAAACTGTGTCCACCTCCAACTGCCCAACCTGGAACGACCGCAATCACAGCTTTTGGCATGAAACGAATGAGTCTTTGAACTTCTAAAATATTCAATCTATGATATCCATCCTCACCAACATAACCTTGATGACCTCGTGCTTTTTGATCACCACCAGAACAAAATGAATACACTCCATCTTTTGAACTTGGTCCTTCAGCAGATAATAAAACAACTCCTATAGAAGTGTCTTCACCTGCATCGTAAAAAGCATCGTACAATTCCTTGGTGGTTTTTGGTCGAAAAGCATTCCTAACATCCGGTCTGTTAAAGGCGATTCTTGCTACTCCGTTGCATTTTTTATAGGTAATATCTTCGTATTCTTTCGCAGTTTTCCATTCAGGTTGTATCATAATTTTGTATTTTGTGCGTTCTTATTACAAAAAATCATTGCTTGCAAAAATAAACAATCTAGCTTATGAATCAGAAATCACTATCAGTATTATTTTTACTTTTCAGTTTTGTTGGATTTTCGCAACAAATTATTGAGAAGCAAATAGAATCTACTTTTTTAGAAACTACCAGAAATTTACGTATTTATATTCCTGAAGGATATGAAAAAGACAGTATCAAAAATTTTCCTTTAGCCATTGTTTTGGATGAGGAATCTATGTTTGATATCTACGTTGGAAATTCCGTTTTGTTTTCAAAAAACGATAAAGCTCCTAAACAAATTATTGTTGGAATTTCGATGGAAAAAACCAAAAATACTGACATTTCATTTGACAGAAACACTGGAAGATTAACAACAACTGCAACAAATTTTTATCAATTTATTCGTGATGAAGTTCTATTTTACATGGAAAGTACGTATAGAACTTCACCCTTTATAACATTGGTTGGTCAAGGTTACTCAGCCAATTTAATTACGCATTTTTTAGAGGAATCAAATCCTATTTTCAATGCGTTTATTTGCATCAATACTAATTTTTCTGATTTTATTGGAGCTCAATTACAATCTTATGATTGGACAAAAATTGCTAAAGAAGATACCGTTTTTTACTATTATTTGAATACTTCTAACACGCTTTCAAGCGCCAAACAAGCACAAATTGAACAAGTCCAAAAAGGATTATCATCCCTAGAAATTAAGAATTTTAAAGTGGTTGCTGATGCAATTACAACTTCGAACGCAATTGCTGCAATTGGCGAGGCAATTCCGAGAGCTTTGAGTAACATTTTTGAGATTTATGCTGCTATTTCTGAAGAAGAATTCAATAAAAATATCAAAGAATTATCACCTTTAGATGCCATTGCATATCTAGAAAACAAATATTTAGAAATCGAATTTTTGTTTGGAAGCAGTTTGGGAATCAGAGAACGAGATATTTATGCTATCGAAAAAATTATTATTGAAAAAGAAAATGGAGATCGATTGTTAGATTTTGGCAAAATGATCTTAAAACTCTATCCAAGTTCGCATTTAGGTGATTATTATATTGGTAGATATTATGAAACTGGAAAAAACATAAAAAGAGCCATAACACATTATAAAATTGGATATGGAAAAATGGATCCTTCTGACCCAAATGCAGATGCTTTTTATGAGAATATTTTAAGACTTGGAGGGAATTAAAAATTTTCAAAATTTAAAATTCAATATTAAAAGTTAGAAGAAATAATAAAAAATATTTCAGTTTTTTATCAATTTCACTCAATTTCCTTTGGAAATGGTTGGGGATAGGATTAAACCAACTCAATTCGGTCGTCTTTTAAGACAATCAATTTTTGTTTGTAAAGATTTCCAACGGCTTTTTTAAATGCCTTTTTACTCATGTTTAAATGAAATTTAATAGATTCAGGTGAACTTTTATCTGTCAATAACAAAAATCCTTCTTTACTATTTTTCAATTTTGTAAGGATTTTTTCCACATCCAAATCAATCACATTTCTAAATCCTTGTGGTCTTAGAGATACATCAATTTTTCCGTCTTCACGAATATTTTTGATATATCCTGTCACTTCCATTCCTTCTTCAATCGGAGCAAAAATTTCATTTCTATACAACAATCCTTCGAATTCTTCATCAATCAAAACAATGAAACCCAAAGCTGTTTCTGTTTCAATAATCAATTGTACTTGATCTCCTACTTGTAAATCCATTATTGTATAAATTTAAAATATTGACTTAAAATGTGACTGTTTTCGTTACTTGGGGTAAAAATTTCTAAAATTTTTGGTTTTTCAGACGAATTATAAAACGAAATTAATGATTCTTGTACAGTTTCTGTGGAAAAAGCTTTCAAATATTCGAATTCAAACATTTTAGCCAAATGCTCTGCAGTTAAACAATGAGGCGTTTCAAAATAATCCAACACATTAGTACTTTTTGGTCCTGGAATAATTTTAAAAATTCCTCCACCTGAATTATTAATCAAAATAATTCGGAAGTTTTTAGGAATATTCTTATTCCACAACCCATTGCTATCATAGAAAAAACTCAAATCACCTGTAATAAAAACAGTTCGTTTTTTACTCCCAAAAGCAGCTCCAATTGCAGTACTTGTACTACCATCAATACCACTTGTACCTCTATTACAAAACACATTTAAAGTGGATGAAATCGTAAACAATTGCGCATATCTAATAATGGCGCTATTGCTAATTTGCAATTGCGAATTTTCAGGAATACTCGCCAAAACTTGCTCAAAAACCTTAAAATCAGAATGAATTAAAGTTGATAAAAATTCAGTATGTTTTATCCTTTTTTCATCTCTAATTTTCAACCATTTTGATTGATAATCAGAAGTTGTATTTGAAACTAATGTGTTGAAATGTGCAAAAAAATCAGTAGGATTTATTTGAATAAATTCTGATAAACAGAAAAAAGTGTTAGTTGCCTTTTTCTCATCAATATTCCAATGATGATTGGGCGTGTATTTTCGTAAAAATGATTTTATTTTTTTGGAAACAATCATGCCTCCAAACGTAATCAAAACTTCAGGTCTTAATGATTCAAATTCTTCATCATTCAATGAAAAAATCAATTGATCAATAGAATTTATTGCTTTTTCGTGATGTAAATTGGAGGTAGTTTCTGTTAAAATCAACACACTTTCATCATCAGCATACAAATCCATCAAATGGTGTAATTTTTCATCAGGATAATTCACGCCAACCAAAATCATTTTCTTAGAGGCAGTATTCCAAATTTTCGCAAAATACTCATAATCAATATGATTATTATCTAAAGAACTCATTGAAATGTGTGGAAAATGAAACTTTTGTAATTCATCAGTAACTTCGTACAAAGGCTCATCAAAAGGAATATTTACATGAACAGGTCCTTTTTGGGAAATCGCTAATTGCAAAGCTTCTCCAAATAATTGAGCATTTTTGGTTTTAAAACGATCACTTTCTACCAAATTTGCCGAAAAAAGTACGTGATTTTCAAATACATTTTCTTGACGAATGGTTTGTCCATCTCCAATATCAATCAAATGTTTTGGTCTATCAGTAGATAAAACAATTAGTGGAATATTGCTGTAAAAAGCTTCAGCAATTGCTGGGTAATAATTCAATAATGCAGAGCCTGAAGTGCATAAAATAGCCACAGGTTTTTGCGTTTGTTGCGCAATTCCGAGTGCAAAAAATGCAGCACAGCGTTCATCAACCACGCTCAACGTTTTGATGGATGGATGATTTACAAAACCTATCGTTAAAGGCGCATTTCTTGAGCCCGGAGAAATCACAACTGTCTCAATACCAAACTGATGACAGCCAGAAATAATCAATTGCGCCAACTCTTTTTTTGGATACAAATTTTTAAATCTTTATAGATTTAAAAGTTTCGAATGTTCAGTTTTTATTTTTTAATGAATCACTAAATACTAAAAACTAAAAACTAAAAACTTTCTTAATTCCCTTTTTGATAATCTTTTAAAAATTGAGCCAACCCAATGTCTGTTAAAGGATGTTTCAACAAACCTTCAATAGCGCTCAAAGGACCTGTCATTACATCAGCACCAATTTTAGCACAATCAATAATATGCATTGTATGACGCACTGAAGCTGCTAAAATTTCAGTTTCAAATCCGTAGTTATCGTAAATTGTTCTGATTTCAGCAATCAGGTTTAAACCATCTGTAGAAATATCGTCCAAACGTCCAATAAAAGGAGAAACATAAGTTGCTCCAGCTTTTGCTGCTAATAAAGCTTGACCTGCAGAAAAAACCAGCGTAACATTGGTTCTAATTCCTTTAGATGAAAAATATTTACACGCTTTGATACCATCTTTAATCATAGGTAATTTTACTACAATTTGAGGATGCAATGCTGCCAAAACCTCTCCTTCTTTCACCATTCCATCAAAATCAGTTGCAATTACTTCTGCAGAAACATCGCCATCAACCAATTCACAAATTGCTTTGTAATGATTGATAATATTTGCTTCGCCAGTAATTCCTTCTTTTGCCATTAGTGATGGATTTGTGGTTACACCATCTAAAATTCCTAAAGCCTGAGCTTCTTTGATTTGCGCTAAATTTGCAGTATCTATAAAAAATTTCATCTTAATAAATTGAGTTGTTTGTAAAAGTGTTGCAAAGTTACAATTTTAGAGAGCAATCTTTAAGTTAAAATTATATTTTTTGTTGAATAATTAAAAAATAAAATTGATTGTAAGTTTATAATTTATAATGATTCATCAATAGTTTTTGATACACTTTATCAGGTAAAATACGTTTTAAAACAATGGAAAATTTTTCCATAAATTTCCCAACTTTATAATGAATTTTTGGATTTTTTGTATTGATGATTTCATGAATTTTAATTGCCATTTCTTCAGGATT
This sequence comes from Polaribacter gangjinensis, assembly GCF_038024125.1. Classification (NCBI taxonomy): domain Bacteria; kingdom Pseudomonadati; phylum Bacteroidota; class Flavobacteriia; order Flavobacteriales; family Flavobacteriaceae; genus Polaribacter; species Polaribacter gangjinensis. Next base: position 2,913,963 of record NZ_CP150662.1, on the reverse strand, counting down.
CATGCCACTAGAAACATGCGAATTCATCAAATCTAAATTTTCTTGATACGATTTTTTGTAGGCAGAATTTTCAAAAACGGGAGTATGATATCTTCCTGCTGCAATATTGGTAGCAAAATCACCTGGAGCAACATTTACTACGTTAATTCCAAATTGTTGCACCTCCATATTGGTTGCTTCTGTAATCAATTCTAAAGCACCTTTTGTGGCAGAATACACACCTCTAAAAGGTAATCCCATATACCCTGCAATCGAAGTTATATTGATAATCAATCCTGATTTTTGTGCACGCATTGTGGGTAAAACTGATTTCATTAAGTCTAAAGCACCAAAAAAATTGGTATCAAAAACACGTCTCATTTCTTCAATAGGTGTATCTTCAATAGGACCTGTAATTCCCATTCCTGCATTGTTGATCAAAACATCAATTTTCCCTTCTTTTTTTATGATTTGTTGAATTGCATTATCAATAGTTTCTTTTTTCAACACATCCAAAGCAATCACTTGAAATGGTAAAAGCTCTTTTGTAGGATTTCTACTTGTACCATAAACAACATATCCTTTTTGTGACAAATAGTTAGCAATGGATTTTCCAATTCCTGAGGAAGCACCAGTGATTAATACAATTTTCTTAGTAGTGGATTGTTGGTTCAAAGTTTTGAATTTTAAGTTTTTATTTTTGATTGTACAAAAAAAAGAAAAAAATCTTTAAAGTAGTAAGTTTAAAAATTTTGTTCCTTGAAGTCCTTTCCTTTGGAAAGGATTTAGGATAGGAAAACAAAAAATGGCAAGCTATCTACATCACACTGCTACAACCTAATACCTTTGCTGTGTTCCCACCCTGGAGGATTCAAAGGGAGCTAGTTGTGTAGGACTTGCCGCTGCAAATTTACAATCTATTTTTATTTTACCAATTAAAAAAAGACTAATTTTTTTTGTAACAAATTCATTAAAAACAACACTAATTGAGTTAAAATTGAGTTTTAAATTCAATAACTCAGTTTTCAATAACTTGAAATCAATATATTTGTATCACTAACTAAATTTTTAAACAATGGAAAATCAAGCAAACAGTAAAAGTTTTATCATTAATAATGGAGTTATTCTTGGAGTTTTAGGAGTTTTAATAAGCGTTATTAATTATGCATTCGGAACTCACTTAGATCCACATTGGTCAAATTCTCTGGCTTCTGGAATATTTTTTATTGGATTGATTATTCTAGGAATAAATCAATTTAAAAAAGCAAATGGAGGTTTTTTATCTTGGGGACAAGGAGTTAAAATTGGGGTTGGAATTGCCATTTTAGCAGCTTTGATCAGTGTTATTTACAACTACATTTTTGTAACTTTTGTTGAGCCAGATTTTATGGCACAAGTAATGGAAGTTCAAAATCAAAAGTTTTTAGATCAAGGAATGTCTCAAGAACAAATTGAAGCTGCAAATGCCATGTCTGAGAAATTCAAATCGCCTTTAATTACCTCTGCTTTTGGAATCATTGCAAGCGCAATTGGTGGATTTATAGTTTCTGCAATTGCTGCTGCAGTCATGAAAAAATCAGAAGAAGAAACCTATTAGTTCAAGATTACAAATTCAAAGTTTTTAACCTTGAATTTTAAACTTTAAACCCGAAACCAAAAATAATGGATATTTCAGTGGTTATTCCACTTCTTAACGAAGAAGAATCTTTACAAGAATTACACGATTGGATTGCAAAAGTTATGCAATCCAATCGTTTTATATACGAAATTATTTTTATTGATGATGGAAGTACAGATACTTCTTGGCAAGTAATTGAACAGCTTTCTAAAGATAATTCATCAGTAAAAGGAATTCGTTTTCAAAAAAATTACGGAAAAAGTCAGGCTTTGGATGCTGGTTTTGAAAAAGCTCAAGGAAATGTAATCATTACTATGGATGCTGATTTACAAGATAATCCTGAGGAAATTCCTGAATTGTATGAATTGATTTTTACAGACAAATTCGACCTAATTTCTGGGTGGAAAAAAAAACGTTATGACAACGTTTATACCAAAAATATTCCTTCAAAAATATTCAATGCTATTGCTAGAAAGACTTCTGGTTTGCATTTACACGATTTTAATTGTGGCTTAAAAGCGTATAAAAAAGAGGTTGTAAAAGCCATCAAAGTGAGTGGTGAAATGCACAGATACATTCCTATTTTGGCAAAAAACGAAGGTTTTACCAAAATAGATGAAAAAGTGGTGCAACATCAAGCTCGAAAATATGGTGAAACTAAATTCGGAATGAATCGTTTCATCAATGGATATTTAGACTTGATAACGATTTCTTTTTTATCAAAATTCGGAAAAAGACCCATGCATTTTTTCGGACTATGGGGAACAATCGTTTTTATTTTTGGATTTTCTGCTGCCATTTACATCGGAATTTCTAAACTTTACAAAGTATATAATGGTATTAAAACCATCTTAGTCACTGACAATCCATGGTTTTACATTGCACTAACTTCCATGATTTTAGGGACTTTATTATTTTTAGCTGGGTTTATTGGAGAGTTGATTATCAAATCAAAAAATGATGAAAAACATTACAAAATAAAAGAACAACTTAATTTCTAAATTTTATCTTTGTAAAAAAAATACAATATGGATTCTATACTACAAAAAGCAACAGCATGGTTAACACCAACTTTTGATGTTGAAACTCAAACTGAAATTCAAAACTTAATTGATACCAATCCAACTGATTTAGCTGACAGATTTTACAAAGAAATGGAATTTGGTACAGGTGGAATGCGTGGAACTATGGGCGCAGGAACCAATAGAATCAATAAATATACGCTTGGAAGAGCGACTCAAGGTTTATCAAATTACCTCATCAAAAATGTAAAAAAACCACAATTAAAAGTAGCAATAGCTTACGATTGTAGACACAATAGTAAAAAGTTTGCGAAAATTGTAGCTGATGTATTGTCTGCAAATAATATCAAAGTATTTTTATTCGAAGATTTACGCCCAACTCCAGTGTTATCTTTTACAGTTCGTCATTTAAATTGTGATGCTGGAATCGTATTAACAGCTTCTCACAATCCACCAGAATACAATGGATATAAAGTATATTGGGCTGATGGTGGACAAATTGTACCTCCTCATGATTCAGGAATTATAAATGAAGTAAATGCACTAGATTTTTCGGAAATTAACTTTACTGCAAACGAAAACTTAATTGAATATATTGGAAAAAATGTTGATGATGTTTTCATTACTGAATCTGTAAAAAACGGAAGTTTATCTAACAATATTGATAGAAAAAATCTTAAAATTGTGTTCACTTCTATTCACGGAACATCCATAGTTTCTGTTCCTGATGCTCTGAAAAAAGCGGGTTATACAGATGTTCATATTGTGGAAGAACAACGAATTCCTGATGGAAATTTTCCAACAGTAAAATCGCCAAATCCTGAAGAGCCAGAAGCATTGTTGATGGCAACCAATTTAGCAAATAAAATTGGTGCTGATATTGTAATTGGTACAGATCCAGATTGTGACAGATTAGGTGTTGCAGTGCGTGATAGTGAAGGAAATATGAAATTGTTAAATGGCAATCAAACCATGGTTGTGATGACCAATTTCTTGCTAAAAAAATGGAAAGAAGAAGGCAGAATCAATGGAAAACAATTTGTTGGTTCAACAATTGTTTCTACTGAATTGGTAAATGAAGTTGCCGCAAAATTCGGAGTTGAAACCAAAGTTGGATTAACTGGATTTAAGTGGATTGCAAAAATGGTGGTTGATTTTCCAGAAATGCAATTTATTGGTGGTGGTGAGGAAAGTTTTGGATATATGGTTGGTGATTTTGTCCGTGATAAAGATGCTGTTACTGCAACATTATTGGCCTGTGAAGTTGCAGCTTATGCAAAACAAAACGGAAGTTCATTCTATGAAGAATTGCTCAATATTTATGTTGAAAATAATTTCTATAAAGAGCATTTAATTTCACTTACTAAAAAAGGAATGGAAGGTGCTGCAGAAATTCAAAAAATGTTGAGTGATATGCGTAACAATCCTTTATCGATGATTGATGGTGAAAAAGTAGCAACTTTGGCAGATTATGACAAAGCTATTTTGAAAGATATCAGAACAGGCTCAGCAACAAAAATTGACTTGCCAACATCAAATGTATTGATTTATCAAACTGAAAATGGTACTAGAATCGCAGCAAGACCAAGTGGAACTGAACCAAAAATCAAGTTTTATTTTAGCGTAAATGCACCTTTAGATTCAAAAGAAAATGCAAAAAGTGTTGAAGCAACATTGGATGCAAAAATTCAGCGAATTATTAAAGAGATGAATTTAGTTTAATGAAGCATTTTAAGGAGATTTTAAAATACGAAAAAAAGTATCGAAAGTTTACATTATTAAATATTGTATTCAATATTTTTTATGCGATTTTCAATGTCCTTTCTGTTTTAGCGTTTATTCCTGTATTGAGTATCCTTTTTGAGAAAAATGAAAAGGTAACTAAAATTCCTGTTTACGAAGGAATTACTCATATTGGCGAATACTTAAAAGATAGCTTTTATCACTATATTGCTCAAAAAATAATCAATGAAGGTGAAATACAAACATTGCTTTTTATTTGTTTGTTGACACTTTCATTGTTCTTTTTTAAGAATTTATTTCGGTATTTGGCATCTTATTCTATTACTTTTTTAAGAACAGGAGTTGTCAAAGATTTGAGAGATAAATTGTATCGCAAAATCATAGAATTACCCATTTCTTATTTTACTGAAAAACGAAAAGGTGATATCATTGCACGAATGACTGCTGATGTTCAAGAAGTAGAAGTTTCTATTTTAACATCCATAGAAACCATTGTAAGAGAACCACTTACAGTAATTATTGCAATTGGAATCATGCTATTTATGAGTGTAAAATTGACGCTATTTGTATTCATTTTACTTCCTGTTTCTGGATTCATTATTTCGTCCATCAGTAAAAAGCTAAAAGCAAATTCAGTAAAAGCTCAACAAGAAACAGGTACTTTTTTATCTTTTATTGAAGAAACATTGACAGGTTTACGAATTATCAAAGGTTTCAATGCAGAAAATGTGATTGAAAAGAAATTCAATCAATCAACTCAAAATTTTAAATCCTTGATGACCAGCGTTTTTCATAGACAAACATTGGCATCACCAATGAGTGAATTTTTAGGATCAGCAACCATAATTGCGATTCTTTGGGTTGGAGGAACAGAAGTATTATCGAAAACAAGTTCATTGCAATCAGAAGAGTTTTTTGGATATATTGTGTTGTTTTACACGGTTTTAAATCCGATAAAACTCATCACAACTTCGTATTATAACATTCAAAAAGGCGAAGCTTCTGCAGAACGAATATTGCAAGTTTTGCAAACTGAAAATAGTATAAAAGATATTCCAAATGCAACAGTAAAAAATGATTTTACAGAAGAAATTTGCTTTCAAAATATTTCTTTTAAATACAAAAAAGAGTACGTTTTACAAGACTTTTCATTGACTATCAAAAAAGGTGAAACTGTTGCTTTGGTTGGCCAATCAGGAAGTGGAAAATCGACATTAGCGAACCTAATTACGCGTTTTTATGATGTAGATAAAGGTGCCGTTTTGATTGATGGAATTAATATTAAAAACATGACTGTTAAATCTTTACGAGGATTGATGGGTATTGTTTCACAAGAATCTATTTTGTTTAATGATACCATTGCAAACAATATCAAATTGGGCGCACAAGAAGCTTCTGATGAGGCTATTTTGGAAGCGTCAAAAATTGCAAATGCCTTAGAATTTATCCAAAATTTACCTCAAAAATTTGACACCAATATTGGTGATAGTGGCAATACACTTTCTGGCGGACAAAAACAACGTTTGTCAATAGCAAGAGCTGTTTTGAAAAATCCACCCATCATGATTTTAGATGAGGCAACCTCAGCTTTAGATACGGAATCTGAGCAATTAGTGCAACAAGCTCTTGAAAAAATGATGCAAAATAGAACTTCTTTGGTCATTGCACACAGGTTATCAACCATTCAAAAAGCAGATTTGATTGTGGTAATGAAAAAAGGAAAAATCGTAGAACAAGGAAAACACGATGAATTATTAGCTAAAAAAGGCGAATATTTCAAATTGGTTACGATGCAAAGTTTACACTAATTGCAATCCTAAAGACTTCCCTTTTTGAATCATAAATTGATATGAAGCTTCATGTTCATTCGGAATTTCACCTTCTAAAATGGCTTCTTTGATGGCTTCCTTAATGATCCCAATTTCTTTACAAGGTTGCAAATTAAAAGCGTTCATAATTTCTTCACCAGAAATTGGCGGTTGAAAATTACGAACTTGATCTCGCTCTTCTACTTCTTTAATTTTGGTTCTTACCAACTCAAAATTTTTATGGTATTTTTTGAATTTATTTGGATTTTTAGTAGTAATATCTGCTTCACAAAGCGTCATTAAAGCATTTATATCTTCACCAGCATCAAAAATCAAACGTCTTACAGCAGAATCAGTAACTTCTGATGCTAAAACAATTGGTCTTGAGCTTAATAACACCATTTTTTGAACAAATTTCAATTTGTTATTCAAAGGCATTTTCAAACGAGAAAACAATTTATACACCATTTTTGATCCGACAAATTCATGTCCATGAAACGTCCAACCAACTTTTTTACTAAACTTTTTAGTGGGTGCTTTTCCAATATCATGCAATAAAGCTGACCAACGTAACCAAACGTCATCCGTATATAAAGCAATATTATCAACCACTTCCAAAGTGTGATAAAAATTATCTTTATGTTTCTGACCTTCAACCTCCTCTACTCCTTTTAACGCAATTAATTCTGGTAAAATTTGAGACAATAAGTTGGTTTGTTCTAACAATAAAAATCCAATAGATGGTTTTTTAGATGCCAAAATTTTATGCAATTCATCCACAATTCGCTCACGCGTAATGATTTCTAAACGAGGTGCATTTTTGGTAATTGCTGCTAACGAATCAGCTTCAATGGTAAAATTTAATTGAGTTGCAAAACGAATGGCACGCATCATGCGTAAAGGATCATCAGAATAGGTAATATCAGGATTTAAAGGTGTTTTAATAATTTGATTTTCCAAATCTTTTATTCCTTGAAATGGATCTAATAAATCTCCAAAATCATCTTCATTCAAACTTAAAGCTAAGGCATTTATGGTAAAATCGCGTCTGTTTTGGTCATCTTCTAACGTTCCTTCAAAAACTTCAGGATTTCTACTATCTTCAGAATATGATTCTTTTCTTGCGCCCACAAATTCAATTTCCATATCTTGAAAACGCAACATGGCTGTTCCATACGTTTTAAAAACTTGAACTTTTGGTCTGTTTGTTAACAATTTAGAAACTTGTTTTGCGAGTTCAATTCCACTTCCAACAACGACAATATCAATATCTTTTGCAGTACCTCTTTGCAAAAAATAATCACGTACAAAACCACCAATCACATAACTTTTTACGTTTAGATTTTTGGAAGCTTTAGCAATAATGGTGAAAATTTCGTTTGAAATCGCTTCTTGATAATTCATACTTTCTATAAGAATTCGCAAATTTATTGTTTTATGTTCTTTTAAACCTTAAATCTTTTGATAAAATTGCGATTACATTTGTATTTTTGCTCAAATGCTTTTTTATGATTTACGAATGATTGTAGTTAGAATTCTTGGCGGACTTGGAAATCAGCTATTTCAGTATGCATATGCAAAATCTTTAGCCTCAAAAGGATATCAAGTAAAAATTGATATTTCTAGTTTTAAAAATTACAAATTGCATGGAGGTTATCAATTACATGAGTTTAAAATTGATCTTCCTGAAGCATCTAAATGGGAATCATTCATTGCAAAATATGGATTTAGAATTCCGATGAAAGAAAAATCACTCTTATTTCAAAAACGTTTTTTAAAGCCTAAAAAAAATGCCTACATCAAAGGATATTTTCAAACAGAAAAATATTTTAAGGATATTAGAGGCATTTTGCTAAAGCAAATCATAGTAAAAAAGCAACTTTCTAGTTCAACCATTAAATATTTAGAGAAAATCACCATCAAAAAAAATACTTGTGCTATTCATATCAGAAGAGGAGATTATATTTTGGATGAAAAAGCGAACAAAGTTCATGGAGTTTGTGGCCTAAATTATTATAAAGAAGCCATAAAATTGATGCGAGAAAAATGTGGTGAAATTTCCTTTTTTGTATTTTCTGATGATATTTCTTGGGTTAAAAAAAACCTCAAAATTAAAAATGCCGTCTATATTGACCATAACGTAATTCCGCATGAAGACATGCATTTAATGAGTTTATGCAATCACAACATTACTGCAAATAGTAGTTTTTCTTGGTGGGCAGCTTGGCTAAATCAACATAAAAACAAAATCGTAATTGCTCCAAAAAATTGGTTTGTGAGCAAAGAAAATGAAGTTGCTTGTAAAGATTGGATTTTGTTATGAAATCGCTATTAACAAAGAGTTTGTGTAATCAAACAACTATGAGTAAAAAGGCGATGGAATTTGTGACTGCTGAAAATTTAACTTTACACATATGAAAACCTATAAAGTTTACTATATCAATTTAGATAAAAGTACGGAAAGACGTGATTTTATGGAAAAACAATTTCAAAAATTAGATATTCCAATCACAAGATTTTCAGCAGTTTATGGAAAAGAATTAGAAAAAGATTTCCTTAAAAAAGAAAAGAAAAAGCATCAAATTTTAGCGCATTTTCCATTTCCAAATGATGGAGAAATTGGTATTTGCCATACTCATTTTAAGCTTTGGAAATTGATAGCAAATCAACCAGAAGATTTTTCAATTGTTTTGGAAGATGACGCACTTCTTCACGAAGATTTTTTTAATGATTTACCACAACTTTTAGCGCAAATTACCACCAATGATTTTTTAGATATTTCAGGGAAAAAAGGTTTTTTTGAATTGGAAAAAAATGAACTCATCAAAAAATATTTGATGCCTCCAGTATTGATGATTGGACAAATTATTGGAAAAAATGCGGCTGCAAATCTGTCTAAAAATTTAAGTAATTATTATGCTCCTATTGATGTGATGAAACAAGATGTTTACAAACACAAAGTTCCCTTATTTTCGACAGTAAAAAAGTATGTAAAAACAAATGATGCTAATGTTGGAGGAACCACAATTCAACAAAAAAACCTACCAAAATTCACTAAAATTATTAGAGAAATCCTACGTCCTTTTTGGCAAATATTAGCTTTATTTACTTACAAATTGCAACGTTGTGTGAGGAATTACTTGTTTTATAAAAATCAAAAAGTTATTTAACTCCTCTATTTAATAACCACAATTTTATGTACCTTACATAAACTCCATAAGCTTGAGCTTTTGCAAAAGCAAATCCAGGAAAACCGTCTAAAAAACCCAATCTGATAAAATAATGTATCACAAATCTTGCAGGAGGTTTTATTAAAATTTGATATAAATTTACTTTTTTCCCTTTTTCAAAATATTCTTTTCCCCTTAATTCTCCATAATGATTCATTTTTGAAATATAATGATCAAAATTTCTGTAAGAATAATGTTCGATTTTATGTTTAAAAAAACCTAATTTACCATTCGCAACAATAGTTTCGTGAACAAAACCTTTGTATTTACAATGTTCTTTTAAAAATAAACGAACTACTTTATCTCTTTGACAGCCTCCGTAATTGATATTTTTTCCAGCAAAATAAAAAGATCTTCTTACATAAAATCCTACAAAATCCTGGGGATTTTGGACCGCTTCTAGAATTTCTTTTTCAACTTGAGGAGTTACGCGTTCGTCAGCATCTAAAATATAAATCCAAGGATTGGAAGCTTGAGAGATTGCATAGTTTTTTTGAGAAGAAAAATCATCAAACTCACGTTTGATGATTTTTACATCATAAGTTGCTGCAATTTCGAGTGTTTTGTCTGTACTGAAAGAATCTATTACGATAATTTCATCTGCAAAACTCACAGATTTAATAGCCTCAGCAATATGAATTTCTTCATTAAGCGTAGGAATAATTGCAGTAATTTTAGTCATTATTTTTATTAAACAGCCACATCATACTCGCGTAAAGCGTCATTTAATGAGGTTTTTTGATTGGTACTTTCTTTTCTTTTTCCAATGATTAAAGCGCAAGGAACTTGATATTCACCTGCTGCGAATTTTTTAGTATAACTTCCAGGAATTACCACTGATCTTGCTGGAACAACTCCTTTCATTTCAATAGGAGAATCACCAGTAACATCTATAATTTTAGTACTCATTGTCAACACTACATTAGCGCCTAAAACAGCTTCTTTTCCTACTCTTACACCTTCAACAACAATACATCTTGAGCCAATAAAAGCGCCATCTTCAATGATAACTGGAGCAGCTTGCAAAGGTTCTAAAACACCGCCAATTCCAACTCCACCAGACAAATGTACATTTTTGCCAATTTGCGCACAAGAACCAACAGTTGCCCATGTATCAACCATAGTTCCTTCATCAACATAAGCTCCTATATTAACGTAACTTGGCATTAATATTGTGCCAGAAGAGATAAAAGCACCATGTCTTGCCACTGCATTTGGAACTACTCTAATACCTCTTTCTGCAAAATTTCTTTTCAACGGAATTTTATCATGATATTCAAAAATTCCAGCTTCTAAAGTTTCCATTTTTTGAATAGGGAAATACAAAACTACTGCTTTTTTAACCCATTCATTTACTTGCCAACCTTCAGCAATTGGTTCTGCAACTCTCAATTCTCCTTTATCCAACAAATCAATTACTTTTCGAATTGTATCAATCGTTTTTTGTTCTTTTAATAACTCACGATTTTCCCAAGCAGCTTCAATAGTTTCTCTAATATCTTTCATTGTGTTTAATATTTTTGCAAATATAAATTGAATCTTAAAAATGAAAAGCGAATATACACTTTTTAAACAGATTCAAAGCGCTTGTTTAATTTCGTATTTTTGCAAAAAATAAAATAATTTGGGACGTATTTTAGCGATTGATTTTGGACAAAAAAGAACAGGAATTGCAGTAACAGACGAATTGCAAATCATTGCATCTGGTTTGACAACTGTTGCTACAGAAAGCTTAATTCCGTTTTTAAAAGACTATTGTTCTGAAGAAAAAGTCGAATTATTTATTGTTGGAAAACCAAAACAACTCAACAATACTGACAGTGAAAGTGAGGTTTTCATCAAACCATTTTTAGAGAAATTATCCAAAGAAATTCCAACAATTCCAGTAAAAAGAATTGATGAGCGCTTTACATCAAAAATTGCAGTACAAACCATGATTGCTGGTGGATTAAAGAAAAAACAACGCAGTAATAAAGCCTTGGTTGATGAAATTAGTGCAACTATTATTTTACAATCCTACTTATATAGTTCCTAAAAAGCGTTTTAAATTGGTATTTCAAAATTCTAATTGTATTTTTGTCACGTAAAAAAAGAAAAATGATATTACCAATAGTTGCTTACGGAGATCCTGTTTTAAGAAAAAAAAGCGAGGAAATCAGTAAAGAGTATCCAAATTTACAAGAGTTGATTGCCAATATGAAAGAAACCATGTACAATGCATCTGGAGTTGGTTTGGCAGCACCTCAAATTGGAAAAGCGATTCGTTTATTTGTAATTGACGCATCGCCTTTTGCAGATGATGAAGATCTGAACAAAGAAGAAAATGAGGTTCTAAAAAACTTTAACCGCGTTTTTATCAATCCAAAAATAATTAAAGAAGAAGGTGAAGAATGGTCTTTTAATGAAGGTTGTTTGAGTATTCCTGACATTCGTGAAGATGTTTGGCGTCAACCAACAATTACCATTGAATATCAAGATGAACAATTTGAAAAACATACTGAGACACTTTCTGGTTTAGCAGCTCGAATTTTTCAACACGAATATGATCATATTGAAGGTGTTTTATTTACTGACAGAATTTCATCTCTTAAGAAAAGATTACTAAAAAAGAAACTAGAAAATATCTCAAAAGGAAAAATAAAAGCAGATTACAGAATGCGTTTTCCTAACTAAATACCTCATACTTTTTAATAAAAAAAATCAAAATATACCTACATGGAATTTAATAAAATCATTGCTGTAACTGGCAAACCTGGATTGTTTCAAGTAATTTCTCAATCAAAAAATGCTATTATTGTAGAATCATTAATGGATAAAAAACGATTGGCAATCAATGCTACTCAAAATGTAAGTTTACTTGAAAATATTGCCATTTATACTTATGAAGAAGACATGCCTCTACAAAATGTTTTCAATGCAATGTTCGAAAAAACGGAAGGAAAAGAAGCAATTTCTCATAAAGAAAATGACAAAAAATTAATCGCTTTTTTCGAAGAAGTTTTGCCAAATTATGACGCTGAAAGAGTGTATGTTTCTAACATCAAAAAAGTAATTCAGTGGTTTAACATTTTAGTAAGTGCTGGAATGGTTTTTAAATCAGTTGAAGAAAAAAAGGAAGAAGCTTAATTTAGTTTTTGGTTTTTAGTTTACCTAAAACTTTAAACTGGTAAAATCCAAATATGAACTCAAGAAAATCACAATTAGAGGCCATCAATAGATTGTTAGATATTATGGACGATTTGCGTGAAAAATGTCCTTGGGATCAAAAACAAACTTTAGAAAGTTTGCGTCATTTAACCATTGAAGAAACCTACGAATTGGCTGATGCAATTCTTGAAAATGATTTGCAAGAAATCAAAAAAGAATTGGGTGATGTGTTACTTCATATTGTTTTTTATGCCAAAATTGGAAGTGAAAAACAAGCTTTTGATATGGCAGATATTGCCAACTCAATTTCCGATAAATTAATTTCAAGACATCCTCATATTTATGGTGACGTAAAAGTTGAAAATGCTGAAGATGTAAAACGTAATTGGGAACAACTAAAATTAAAAGAAGGAAAAAAATCGGTTTTAGAAGGTGTCCCAAAAAGTTTGCCTGCTTTGATAAAAGCCAATAGAATTCAAGATAAAGTTGCTGGAGTTGGTTTTGATTGGGAAAAACCCGAACAGGTTTGGGAAAAAGTACAAGAAGAATTGGCTGAGTTGAATGAAGAAATTAAAAAGGGAAATAAAAACAATATCGAAAAAGAGTTTGGGGATGTGTTATTTTCGATGATTAATTATGCACGTTTTATTGGCATAAATCCTGAAAATGCGTTGGAAAAAACGAATAAAAAATTCATCAATCGTTTTCAGTTTTTAGAAGAAACTGCTTCAAAAGAAAACAAAAAACTTTCTGAAATGTCATTGGCTGAAATGGACATCATTTGGGAAAAATCGAAAGAATTTTTTAGATAGAAAACTACAATTTTAGTCTTTTTATGAAAAAAGGAACGAAATTTTTTTTACTGATATTTTTTGTGATTATCACAATAATTTATGTAAAATTAATGGTTGATTTATTTCAAAGACAATTTTTAAATTCATAAAAAAACCTCTGAAATTTAGAGGTTTTTTTATTTTATTTTAATTTCTTAGCATTTGTTACTTTCTGCTTTGTCAAAGCAATGTCAATAACTTGCTTCATATCAGTTACATAATAAAAGGTTAAGCCTTTTAAATAAGTGTCTTTGATTTCTAAAATGTCTTTTTTATTGTCTTCACACAAAATAATTTCTTTGATGTTCGCTCTTTTGGCAGCTAATATTTTTTCTTTGATTCCGCCTACAGGCAACACTTTACCTCGCAATGTAATTTCTCCAGTCATGGCCAATTTACTTTTTACTTTTCTCTGTGTAAAAGAAGAAACCAAGGATGTCAACATAGTTATACCTGCACTTGGACCATCTTTTGGAGTAGCGCCTTCTGGTACGTGAATATGCACATCATATTTGCTGATGATTTCTTGATCAATTCCAAAATCTTCCGCTTTTGATTTGATGTATTGCAAGGCTATAGTTGCAGACTCTTTCATTACATTTCCCAAATTTCCTGTAATTGAAAGCACTCCTTTTCCTTTGGATAAAATGGACTCTATAAACAAAATATCTCCTCCAACACTTGTCCAAGCCAAACCTGTAACTACACCAGCAACATCATTAGTTTCGTATTTATCTCTATTTCTTGGAGCTCCTAAAATTTCTTCAACTTTTTCTGAAGATAAAACCACATCATACTCTTCCTCTAAAGCGACTGATTTTGCAGCAAAACGAACTACTTTCGCAATGTGTTTTTCCAAACCACGAACTCCAGATTCGCGAGTGTAACCTTCTACAATTTGTTCGATTTGTTGTTTCCCTAACTTTAAATCTTTGGCAGATAAACCATGTTCTTTGAGCTGTTTTGGCAATAAATGCTTTTTGGCAATTTCAACTTTTTCTTCAATTGTATATCCAGTAACATTGATAATTTCCATTCTATCGCGTAAAGCCCAAGGAATTTGGCTTAAATTATTGGCAGTTGCAATGAATAATACTTTAGATAAATCGTAACCAACTTCTAAATAATTGTCATAAAATGAGGTGTTTTGTTCAGGATCCAATACTTCTAACATTGCAGATGATGGATCTCCTTGATGACTTTGTCCTAATTTATCAATTTCATCCAACACAAAAACAGGATTTGACGTTCCTGCTTTTTTCAAATTTTGGATTAAACGTCCAGGCATTGCTCCAATATAGGTTTTTCTGTGACCACGAATTTCTGCCTCATCTCGCAAACCTCCTAAAGACATTCGAACGTATTTCCGTCCTAAAGATTCTGCTATTGATTTTCCTAAAGAAGTTTTTCCAACTCCAGGAGGACCATATAAACATAAAATAGGCGATTTCATATCACCTTTTAGTTTTAAAACGGCCAAATGTTCAATGATTCTTTCTTTGACTTTTTCCAATCCAAAATGATCTCTATCTAAAATTTTGGTGGCTCTTTTCAAATCAAATTTATCTTCAGAAAACTCTCCCCAAGGCAATTCTAACAACAATTCTAAATAACTTCTTTGCAAACCATATTCTGCAGCTTGCGGATTCATTCTTTTTAAACGATTCAGTTCTTTACTAAAAGTATCGCCAACTTCTTTACTCCATTTTTTGGTTTTGGCTTGTTGTTGCATTTCTTCCAATTCTTGATCGTAAGAAACGCCACCCAACTCTTCTTGAATGGTTTTTAACTGTTGATGTAAGTAGTATTCACGTTGTTGTTGATCTAAATCTTCGCGCGTTTTAGATTGAATATCATTTTTCAACTTTAACTTTTGTAACTCTTTATTTAAATTTTTAAGAGTTAATAAAGCGCGCTCTTTCAGGTTGTCTTTCTCTAAAATAACTTGTTTTTGCATCACACTTAAATCCATGTTTGATGCAATAAAATTGACTAAAAAAGAATTTGAATGAATATTTTTAATTGCAAAAGAAGCTTCAGATGGCAACATCGGATTTTCTTTAATAATCTCTAAAGCTAATTCTTTGATAGATTCAATAATTGCCTCAAATTCTTTTACATTATCAATTACTCTTTCTTCAACAGCCTCTTTTACAATAGCTTTCAAATAAGGTTTTTCTTCAATAATCTGATCAATTTCAAAACGCTTTTTTCCTTGAATGATGATAGTTGTATTTCCATCAGGCATTTTTAAAACACGTAATATTTGCGCCACAACTCCTGTTGTGTGAATATCTTTCAACGTTGGCTCTTCAATATCTTCATTTCGCTGTGCAACAACTCCAATAATTTTATTGCCATTGTTCGCGTCTTTTATCAGTTGAATGGATTTGTCTCTTCCTGCAGTAATTGGAATTACAACTCCAGGAAATAATACTGTATTTCTAAGCGGAAGAATAGAAAGAATTTCTGGTACACTTTCGTTATTTATAATTTCTTCGTCTTCTGGAGTCATTAGCGGAATCAATTCTGAATCTTCATTCATGATGTTTTGAAACGACAAACTGTCTAATTTTATAATTTTTGTTTTGCTCATTGGTTATTTTTCTGTCATTCTGACATTGAATTTTGATTTAAGAAATCTATCAATATCATTCATATAAATATAAAATAATCATTATCAATATTTTACATACGATAGTACAATTATTTTTTTTAATAAGTTCAATTGTTATGCCAAATAAAATCTTAAAAGTTTTAAAATTTAGTACATTTAATTTTCAAAAAAGTGTCACAAGTTTTAAAATTAGTTGTCTCTAGATTAGAAACGTTTTATTGGAAGCTAACCATCCACATATCAAAGACCTGATTGAGCGCTGTAAAAAGTCGGATCATAATGCTCAATTGCAACTGTACAAAGCCTATTATAAGGCAATGTATAACGCTGCAATTCGAATTTTAAATGATTGTTTTGAAGCTGAAGATGTTATGCAAGAAGCGTTTTTAACTGCTTTTACAAAACTAGACTCTTACAAAGGTGAAGTGGCATTTGGAGCATGGTTAAAGAGAATTGTAATTAATAAAAGTATCAATCAATTGAGAAAAAACAATCGATATGAATTGACAAAAATGGAAATTGTTAGAGAGAATGAAATTGAGGAAGAAGGTATAGAAACCACTAAACTTGATCCAAAAATGGTTTTGAATGCAATACAAAATTTAAAAGAAAATTACAGAGTAATTTTAACCTTACACTTGATTGAAGGATTTGATTATGAAGAAATTCAACAAATTTTAAATTACACTAATGAAAATGTAAGAACAACCATTTTAAGAGCAAAAAACAAATTAAAGCAAGCATTACTTGCACAAATGATATGACTATTATGAAAAATAATTTCGAAAACTTTTTTTCTGAATCAGATTTCGATTTTCAAGAGCCTGAAAATGGACACTTTGAGCGTTTTGAAAACAAACTAAAAGCTACAAAAAAAAGTGATAAAATTTCTTGGAAATGGCTCTCTGTAGCAGCTTCAATCTTATTGATTGTTGGTTTTTGGTTTGGAAGAATGCAACAAAAAGCAACTATTGATTTGGCTGATATTTCGCCAAAATTAGAAGAGGTTCAGGGATATTTTGTCACTACAATTCATCAAAAAATAACAGTTTTAGAAAAAAGTAAAACCCCAGAAAATGAGTTGATTATCAAACAAACTTTATCTCAATTGGAGGATTTAGAGAAAGAATATCAGCAATTGCTAAAAGAATTAAACAAACAAGGTAACCAAGAAAAAATCATCAATTTTATGATAGAAAACTATCAATTACGATTAGAAATTCTAGAAAATATGCTGAAAAAAATCAATCAAATTAAAAAATTTAAAAATGAAATTTATGTATAAAATCACTCTTTTATTACTACTAATTCCATCAATACTTTTCGCAACTATTGATGAATTAAGACACGAAAAAACTAAAAAAATCAACAAAGAATTTAGTGTTTCTAAAAATGCAAACTTGCAACTTCTTAATAAGTATGGAAACGTTAGCATTACTTCTTGGAACGAAAATAAAATCGCTATTGAAGTTGTGATCACTGTAAAAGGCAATGATTTAGATCGCGTTGAAAATAGAATTGCTAATATCCTAGTTGAATTTAAAGCAAGTTCTGACAAAGTTTTTGCTAAAACAATTATAGAAAGTGGAGAAAAAAATTGGAATTGGTGGAAAAAAAGTGACAATTTGAACTATAAAATTGATTATTTCGTTAAAATGCCCAAAACCAATTCTCTTGATTTGAAAAACGAATATGGAAGTATTTTTTTAGACACCTTGTCAGGAAACACCAATATACAATGCGATTATGGAAAAATTATTTTGGGTGAATTGTTAGGAGAAAACAATACTATAAATTTAGATTATTGCTCATCATCTAGTATTTCATTTATCAAAAACGGAATTTTAAATTTAGATTATTCAAAATTAACAATAGAAAAGTCAGAAAAAATAAAATCAAGTTCAGATTATACAACTCTAGAAATCAACAAATTACAAGAAATTAATTTCAATGCAGGTTATGGTTCTTTAAAAATTGAAGAAGCTGAATCGATTGTTGGAAGATCAGATTATACTGGTTTACGCTTTGGTTCAGTTAGTAAAAAACTTCAAATTGACACAGATTATGGCTCAATTTTTGTTAAAGATTTAAAGAAAAATTTTGAATCTGTAATGATTAATGCAGAGTTTACTACTATAAAATTAGCTGTTGATCCTAATGCAGACTTTGATATAAATCTCGATTTAGAATATACTGGATTTAAAGATAACAATGATAAAATTTCATTTCAAACACGAATTGAAAAATCAACTAAAAAATATTATGAAGGAAAATTTGGAAACGGAAGTTCAAATTCAAAATTGATTGTTAAATCTCAATATGGTAGTATAACAATCAACGAAAATTAAAATATCAATCAATAAAACTAAAATTATGAATCAAAAATTGAAATTATCACTTGTACTTTTTCTAATCACCTTCGCAATTAATTCTCAAAATTGGGGAAATGGAGAAAGAGTGAAAGGAAATGGAAAAATTGTAACGGAAACAAGAACAACTTCTGAATATGATGAGGTTAGCGTTGGTGGCTCATTTGATGTTGTTTTGGTTAAAGGCAAAGAAGGAATCATCAAAATTGAAGGCGAAGAAAATATAATTCCTTATATTGAAATTGAAGTTTCTAGAGGAAATTTACAGATAAAATACAAAAAAAACACCAATATCAATACCACAAAAAAATTGACAATTACAGTTCCAATAGCAAGTATTGATAAAGTTTCTTTAGGTGGATCAGGAAATATTACAAATGTAGGAGTAATTAAAACCGATGAATTTTCGGCTTCTTTAGGCGGGTCAGGAAATATCAAATTACAAATTGATACGAACGCATTGAGCGTAAATATTGGCGGATCAGGAAATATTGAAATTTCTGGAAAAACTACTGAGTTTAATTGTTCTGTTGCTGGTTCTGGAAATGTGAGTGCTTATAATCTAAATTCTGAAATTACAACTGCAACAATTGCTGGTTCAGGAAGTGTAAAAACAACTGTCAATAAAAAGATCAAAGCAAAAGTGGTGGGTTCTGGAAATATATATTATAAAGGAAATCCAGCTGAAAAAGATGTAAAATCTGTTGGTTCTGGAGAAATCATCAATCAGAATTAACTTTTCCTCCAATTAAAAAAAGCCCTGAAAAATAATTTTTAGGGCTTTTTTTTATAAGTTGAAATTAAAAATTTCGATATTGTTTCGTAATTTCAAAAACATATTCTAGGATACGTTCATCTTGTTCATTAAACTCAATATTTCTGCGACTCATCACTACTTTTGCAACTTCAAAAACCTTGTCAGTTTTATATTCTGTAAAACCTGAAGCTCCTCCCCAACTAAAAGAGGGTACAAAATTTCTTGGAAATCCACTGCCAAAAATATTCGCGCTCACACCCACAACTGTTCCTGTATTAAACATAGTATTGATACCACATTTAGAGTGATCGCCCATCATTAAACCACAAAATTGCAAACCAGTTTTTACGAATCTTTTAGTTTCATAATCCCATAATTTTACTTCAGCATAATTGTTTTTTAAGTTTGAATTGTTGGTATCTGCACCTAAATTACACCATTCACCCAAAACCGAATTTCCTAAAAACCCATCATGACCTTTGTTAGAATATCCCATTAAAACGGAATTATTTACCTCTCCACCAACTTTACAATGTGGCCCTAAAGTAGTGGCACCATAAATTTTTGCACCCATTTTTAACGCAGAATGTTCGCACATTGCAAGCGGCCCTCTAACAACACAACCTTCCATAATTTCGGCATCTTTACCAATATAAATGGGACCTGAAGAGGCATTTAAAAATGCAAATGTTATTTTTGCACCCTCTTCAATAAATATTTTTTCAGGATTGATTGCCTGAACTGTTTTCGGAATTGGCTGCGAAGTTCTGTCTTTCGTCAACAAATCAAAATCTTGTTGAATTGCCTTGTCGTTTAATGAAAAAATATCCCATGTATTTTTTATTCGGAGTAAATCATCTTCAAATTCAATTTGTGTGTAAATATCAAAATCAACTTCTTCTTGCGAATCAGAAGTATAAAATGCGATTACATCATCACCTTTAAAAATAGCTTCATTTTTTGAAAGATTCTTTATTTTTTTTACCAGCTTTTTTGAAGGACAAAATGATGCATTGATTAAAACATTCTCTTCCATTTCAACCATCGGATATTTTTCTTCTAAATAATCTTCAGTAATTGTGGATGTTGAAAGCCCTAAATAATGCTCCCATTTTTCGCGAATTGTTAAAATTCCTATTCTTAAATCGGCAACAGGTTTTGTAAATGTAAAAGGTAATAACGAGTTTCTAACATCGCTATCAAATAAGATATAGTTCATGTTGGTTTGCATTGATATTCTACAAATTTAATTGAATTTAGGGTTAAAAAAAATCATTATTGTTTTTTTACTAAAAGAAAGTTTTTTAAAAGTTTCTCATAATCAAGTAAATTAGATTTGTATTTTTGACTCATGAAAAAATTTTTATCAATTTTGGTTTCAGTAATTGTTATTGTTGCTGTTATCTATTTCAGTTTTATTTATTTTGCCACTTTTAGTGAAGGAGTTCGCTCTGGCGAATTGATCAAAATAAGTAAAAAAGGCATTTTATTTAAAACTTGGGAAGGAGAAATTAGTCAAGGAATTTCGGGCGCTCAAATATTTTCATTTTCTGTAGAAAAAAACAATAAACAGGTTATTGAAGACCTTAAAAACTACCAAGGTCATTATGTAAAAGTTGATTATGTAGAACGCTACAAAACCCTTTTTTGGTTGGGAGATACTAAATATTTTATCACCAAAGTTACCCAAGAAGACTCTCCTCATTTTAGAACTAAAAACAATAAATAATGAGTAATTTTAAATATGTGAAAGATTCACAAGTAGTCATTACTCAATTGATGTTGCCATCTCACTCTAATTTTAGCGGAAAAATTCATGGTGGTTTTATTTTAAATTTGATGGATCAAATTGCCTTTGCATGTGCTTCAAAACATTCAGGACAATATTGTGTTACAGCTTCTGTTAATAAAGTTGATTTTGTAAATCCGATTGAAGTTGGAGAATTAGTAACCTTAAAAGCCTCTGTAAATTTTACAGGACGAACTTCTATGGTTATTGGTTTGCGTGTAGATTCTGAAAACATCAGAACTGGAGAAACAAAACACTGCAATTCTTCCTATTTTACAATGGTTGCCAAAGATGAAGATGGAAATAGTACTCCTGTTCCAGGATTGATTTTAACTTCAAAAGCTGAAATAAGACGCTTTGCAAGAAGCATTATCAGACAACAAGAATCCAAAAATAGAACCTCAAGATTTGATAAAAATACTTTTAAAATTGATGATTATTTATCTTATTTTGAAGAAAGTAACTCGAAAATTGAACTAAATTTATAGAAATTTTATCCCAAATAATTTCCAAAAAAATGCGCATAGACATCATTTCAGCAGCTCCAAATTTGTTAGAAAGTCCTTTCAATCATTCTATTATAAAAAGAGCGCAACAAAGTGGCATTGCCAAAATTGTGATTCACGATTTGCGAGAATATGGTTTGGGAAAATACAAGCAAATTGATGATACACAATTTGGAGGTGGTGCTGGAATGGTTTTAATGATGGAACCAATTGTAAACTGCATTAAAAAATTACAATCAGAAAGAAGTTATGACGAACTTATTTACATGACTCCAGATGCAAAAGTATTGAATCAATCAACCGCAAATTCACTGTCAATAAAAGAAAATTTATTGATTTTAACAGGACATTATAAAGGTGTAGATCAGCGAATTAGAGACAAATACATCACCAAAGAAATTTCTATTGGAGATTATGTAATTACAGGTGGTGAATTGGCTGCAGCTGTTTTGGTTGATGCTGTTATACGTTTAATTCCTGGTGCTATTGGCGATGAACAATCTGCTTTAACAGACTCTTTTCAAGACAATTTATTGTCACCACCAATTTATACAAGGCCTGCAGAATTTGAAGGAATGAAAGTTCCCGAAATTTTATTGTCTGGAAATTTTCCAAAAATTGATGATTGGCGCATGGAAAAAGCCTTTGAAAGAACAAAATCAATAAGACCAGATTTGCTCAAAGATGAATAATTTTAAATCTTTTATTAAAAATAATGCGCTGATTTCTTGGGTGATAGGATTTCAATTTTTTCGATTTTTGATACTTCCTTTTATGGGATTAATGCCTCAAGATGCCTATTATTTTTTGTATGGTCAAAACTTATCACTTTCCTATTTTGATCATCCTGGAATGATTGGTTATTTATTAAGATTGTTTTCAGAAATTTTTGGAAAATCGGTTTTTGTCATCAAATTGACAGATTTTACAATTACAACTTTTACAATACTCGCTTTTTGTAAATTAGCTTCCTATTTTTTATCGAAAAGTAAAACTGAAAGAGCCTTAATTTTAATCACTTCTACCCTATTTATCTCAATTTTATCATTCAATTCAACTCCAGATGTTCCATTATTATTATTCTGGACGTTAAGTTTGATTTGTCTTTACAAAGCCATTTTTGAAGAAAATAAAAAATATTGGATTTTTGCAGGAATTGCAATGGGTTTGGCTTTTAACAGCAAATACACAGCCCTTTTATTGCAATTCGGATTGATTGCATTTTTAGTTTTTTCAAATGAGTATCGAAAATTATTAAAATCACCTTGGCTTTGGTTATCAATCTTGATATCAATTTTGGTAATGTTTCCTGTTTATTGGTGGAATTATCAGCATGATTTTGCTTCATTCAACTTTCAATCCTCAGAAAGAACAAGTTCAATCTCTGAATTTAATTTTTCAGCAACCTATTTTTTTGGAGCAATTGCGCATCAATTATTGCTTTTATTGCCAGTTTTATTTTTAGTGATGATAACAATCACTTTCAAATTTATCAAAAGAGCAATTGTGAAATGGAAACTACCAAATGCAAAAACATTGTTTTTACTGGCTTTTTTCATTCCAACTTTTGTGGGATTTTTCTCAATTACACCCATTTATTGGGTAAAACTCAACTGGATGATGCCATCGTACATCAGTGGAATCATATTGGCTGGAATGTTTATCAACCAGAAATTAATCAAAACGCAATTGATATTTTCTGTAATATTTCATTTATTGGTTTTGATTCAAGTTTTATTTTATGTTGCACCCATAAAAAGTGACGATACTTGGATTGGTTGGAAAGAATTGTCTTTAGAAATAGAAAAATTGCAAAAAAAACATCCAAATACTTTTGTGTTTTCTGATGATAATTACAAAACAAGTGCTTGTTTAAACTTTTACATGAATCAGAAAGTGTATGCTCAAAATGTCATTGGATTACCCGCTTTGCATTTTGATTATTTAGGAGATGATTTATCAAATCTAGATGCAAAAAACGCACTTTTTATAGATTCAGATAAGCGTTTTACCAATGTTTCAAAGAATGGAGAAATCCATCCAGAATTAAAAAATTACTTTGAAAAAGTAACTGAACTTGAACCAATTATCATCAAAATAAACGAAAAAGAAGTTCGTAAATTTTGGGTTTTCTATTGCGAAAATTATCAATCAAAAAATCAGTAAAATTTATTTTTAGAAGCTAAAAAATATTAGTAGATTTGCACTCGCTAATTTAACCTCTGACGAGAATCGTGAATGTTGTTTTAGAAAATCATAAAATTTAAGATATGGAATCTTTAATAAAATTTGTTCAAGACGAATTTGTAACAAAAAAAGAATTTGCAGATTTTGCTGCTGGTGATACAATCACTGTTTATTACGAAATTAAAGAGGGTGCAAAAACACGTACTCAGTTTTTTAGAGGTGTTGTAATCCAAAAAAGAGGTTCAGGAGCTTCTGAAACTTTTACAATCAGAAAAATGTCTGGAACTGTTGGTGTTGAAAGAATTTTCCCAGTAAACTTACCATCAATTCAAAAAATTGAAGTAAACAAAAAAGGTAAAGTTCGTAGAGCACGTATTTTCTACTTCAGAGATCTTACTGGTAAAAAAGCTAGAATTACTGAGAAAAGAAGATAAGTATTCTTCAAATAAAATTTTAAAAAGCGTTGTAAATTTTACAACGCTTTTTTTATGAACAATTGTTCATAACTATGGTTAATATTGTGTTGATTTTTAATTGATTAAAAAATTTGTAAAATTTAAAATCAATCATATTTTTACAACATCATTTACAAAGTAATTTTGATTTTTTCATTTGAACAAATTCAAATTCACGTAAATTATAAAGTAACGTTCTTTATATAGTTGTTAGAAACTTTTTAAAATTATATAACTAATTTTAGTGCAATGAAAGTTTGTTTTTAAAAAAGCAAGCGATTAAAAGTCAGTTTATTGTGTAATTATAAAACATAATTTTAAAAATAGGAAAAACAACAACCTGAAACATCAAAACAAAAAATTTCTCTTTGGAAAAAGAAAAATGAAAAACGATGTTTCAAAACAGAAATAGTAACTTATAATTTCTTTTAAAAAAAGAAATATGAAAGGTAACTTTCATTTGCAAGGTAGTAATACAAAGCAGTATAAAAAACTATTTCAAGAAGCCATATCATTATTAGTAGTGATATGGCTTTTATTTTTTAAACAATTTTAATAAAGTTGTTTTTTTTGAATTATTCCCATCTTTTTTGAAAAATTTGTAAGAATTTTACAATAATAATCTCATTGTAAATTCTTAAATTTGCACCGCTAAAATCGTTAGCAAAATCAATCTTTTTAATATCGAATAATACACTTTTATAAACCAATCCACAATGGCTAAAATTATTTACACCAAAACCGATGAAGCACCAGCTTTGGCAACTCGTTCATTTTTACCAATTGTACAAGCATTTACAAAATCCTCGGGAATTGAAATTGAAACAAAAGATATTTCATTGGCTGGTAGAATTTTAGCAAATTTTGCTGATTATTTGACAGAAGAGCAAAAAGTAGAAGATGCATTGTCTATTTTAGGAGATTTAGCTACAAAACCCGAGGCAAATATTATAAAATTACCAAATATTAGCGCTTCTGTACCACAACTTAAAGAAGCCATTAGTGAATTACAAAAATTAGGATATGCATTGCCAAATTATCCTGATGAAATTAAAACTGACGAAGATAAAGCGGTTTTAGCTCTCTATAATAAAGTAAAAGGATCAGCAGTAAATCCTGTTTTGCGTGAAGGAAATTCTGACAGAAGAGCTCCTAAAGCAATTAAAAATTATGCGCGAAAAAATCCACATTCAATGGGAGCTTGGACTTCTGATTCAAAAACCCAAGTTGCAACCATGAGTAAAGGTGATTTTTTCAATAATGAAAAATCAGTTACTGTTGAGAATCCTACAACCATCAAAATAATTCAGATTGCAAATGATGGTACAAAAACTCCATTAAGAAAAGAACTTTCTCTACTAAAAGGAGAAATTATTGATGCAACTGTGATGAGCAAAAAAGCCTTGCTCGAATTCTTAGAGAGTGAAATTTCAGATGCAAAAAAACAAGGTCTATTATTGTCTTTCCACATGAAAGCAACCATGATGAAAGTTTCTGATCCTATTATTTTTGGACATATTGTAAAAACATATTTCAAAGAATTATTTGAAAAACACGGACAAACTTTTGATAAAATTGGCGTTAACGCCAACAATGGTTTTGGTCAATTATTAGCAAACCTTGATCAACTTTCAGCAACTGAAAAATCAACAATTTTAGCGGATATTGAAACTATTTTCAATCAAAATGCTGCAGTTGCTATGGTAAATTCTGATAAAGGAATTACCAATTTACATGTTCCTTCGGATGTAATTATTGATGCTTCAATGCCTGCAATGATTCGTACTTCTGGAAAAATGTATAATAAAGAAGGAAAATTACAAGATACCAAAGCCATAATTCCTGATAGTTCTTATGCAGGAATTTATACAGCAACTATTGATTTTTGCAAGAAAAATGGGGCTTTTAATCCATCTACAATGGGAACAGTTCCTAATGTTGGTTTGATGGCACAACAAGCTGAAGAATATGGTTCTCATGACAAAACTTTCGAAATTTCAGCAGATGGAAAAGTGCAGGTTTTAGATGAAAACAACACGCTGTTAATAGAACACACTGTTGAAAAAGGTGACATTTGGAGAATGTGTCAAACCAAAGATTTACCAATTCAAGATTGGGTAAAATTAGCGGTAACAAGAGCTAAATTGTCTGAAACTCCAGCTGTTTTTTGGTTGGATAAAAATAGAGCTCATGATGCAGAAATCATTAAAAAAGTTGAAAAATATTTACAAAACCATGATACTACAGGTTTAGATATCAGAATCTTATCTCCTTTTGAAGCCACTAATTTTACTTTAGAAAGATTGGTAAAAGGTTTAGATACAATCTCTGTTTCTGGAAATGTATTGCGTGATTATTTGACAGATTTATTCCCAATTTTAGAAGTTGGAACTTCTGCAAAAATGCTTTCTATTGTTCCATTGATGAATGGTGGTGGCTTATTTGAAACTGGTGCAGGTGGTTCAGCTCCAAAACACGTTGAGCAATTTTTAGAAGAAAATCATTTACGTTGGGATTCTTTGGGTGAATTTTTAGCATTAGCTGTTTCTTTTGAGCATTTGAGCCTTACAAATAACAATCCAAAAGCAATGATTTTAGCAGAAACTTTGGATCAAGCTACAGATGTATTTTTGGATAATGATAAATCTCCTTCAAGAGAAGTTGGTGAATTAGACATCAGAGGTTCTCATTTTTATTTAGCTTTGTATTGGGCAGAAGCTTTGGCAAAACAAACGAAAGATGCTGAATTACAAGCAGAATTTGCGCCAATTGCAAAAAAAATGCGAGAGAATGAAATGCAAATTGTTGCTGAATTAAATACCATTCAAGGAAAACCTGTAAATATTGGTGGTTATTACAAACCTGCAGACGAATTGGCTGATAAAGCTATGAGACCAAGCAATACTTTTAATAGCATTTTGAAATAAAATATTTGAATAAAAAGTAATCAAAAAGCCTCCCATGAATGGAGGCTTTTTGGTTTATAAATGTATAAAGCAAGAATAAATTGTTTAAAAATCAATTATTTATAGTTAAACATAATGAAATTAATTTTTTAAATTTATTATCTCTAGTTAAAATTTTAAACCTTTATTTATTCGTATAAATGAATAATTTTAACGTATTCTTATCATTTTTAAATCATACTTTTGTTGAGTCAATAAATCAATTCAATAAACAAAAAATGCTACATTTTAAAAAGATATTGTTCGTTCTTTTTATTTCATCAACAATCATTTTTAGTCAAGAAAAAATCACTTTAAGTGGAACAGTTTACGACAACTCAAACAATGAAACCTTAATTGGTGTATCTGTTTTTATCCCTGAGTTAAATGCTGGAACTTCTACAAATGAGTATGGTTTTTATTCAATAACAATTCAAAAAGGGACTTATAAAATTCAGGTTAGTTATGTGGGTTATACAACAATTGTTGAAACCATTAATTTATCAGAAAAACTCACAAAAGACTTTAAACTTAAGGAAGCTGCTGAGAGTTTAGATGAAATAATTATTGAAGCAGACATTGAAAAACTGAATGTTAGAACGTCACAAATGAGTGTTAATAAACTCACCTCAGCAACCATCAAACAAATACCTGTTGTACTTGGCGAATCAGATATTATCAAATCTTTAATTCTATTGCCAGGAGTTACAAGTGCAGGTGAAGGCGCTTCTGGATTTAATGTAAGAGGTGGAGCTGCTGACCAAAATTTGATACTTTTAGACGAAGCAATTGTTTTTAACTCATCGCATTTATTTGGGTTTTTCTCGGTTTTTAATCCAGATGTTATTAAAGATGTAAAATTATATAAAGGTGGAATTCCTGCTCGTTTTGGCGGAAGATTATCCTCAGTTTTAGATATTTATCAAAAAGAAGGCAATAGCAAAGATTTTAATTTAACAGGTGGTATTGGATTGGTTTCTAGCAGATTATTAGCTGAAGGCCCTATTGAAAAAGAAAAAAGTTCGTTTTTAATTGGTGGAAGAGCTTCTTATGCACATCTTTTTTTACCCTTATTTGACAATGACAACAAAGCGTATTTTTACGATGTAAATTCTAAAATAAATTATCGATTCAATGATCGTAACAACTTGTTTTTATCTACTTATTTTGGAAAAGATATTTTTGGAGTAAGTGATAATTTTGTAAATAAATATGGAAACAATGTTGTGAATGTAAGATGGAATCACCTGTTTTCTGATAAAATTTTCTCTAATTTATCCTTAATTTACTCTGATTATTTCTACGGATTAATTCTTGATTTTGTGGGTTTTGAATGGGATTCTGGCATCACAAATTTTAACTTAAAGTACGATTTTAAACATTACATCAATGAAAACATCAAGTTAAGTTACGGAATCAATAATATTTATATCAAATTCAATCCAGGTGAAATTATTCCAAACAGAGATTCATCAGGCATACTTCCAGAAAAATTAACAGATAAATATGCCAATGAATTTGCTGCGTATTTAGATGCAGAACATCAAATCAATAAAAAATTAACTTTACAGTATGGCGCTCGTTTTAGTAATTTTTTACGTTTGGGACAAGATGAATTGAATGTGTATGCAAACAATCAACCTGTAATTTATAACGAACAATTTAAAAAATATGAATCTGCTGTAGCAACTGGCGTTGAAAATTTTAAAAGAAGTGATGTAATAAGTAGCTTCATCAATTTTGAACCTCGATTTTCATTGTCTTACGTTTTGAATGATAATGAATCTATCAAAGCAAGTTACAACAGAATGGCTCAATATTTACATTTACTCTCCAACACAGCATCTCCTACTCCATTAGATGTTTGGGCACCAAGTGGAAGATATATCAAACCTCAATTGTTAGATCAATTTGCTATTGGATATTTCAAAACCATCAAAAATGGAGCGTATTCATTAGAAACTGAAGTTTTTTACAAAGACATTCAAAACAGAATTGATTACATTAATGGAGCCAATTTAATTGCCAACAACGAAATTGAAACCGTAATCTTAAACGGACAAGCAAGAGCTTATGGTTTAGAGGTTTTATTGAAAAAAAATGAAGGTGATTTAAAAGGTTGGTTAGCTTACACATTGTCTCGTTCTGAACAACAAACTCCAGGAAGAAATGCAAATGAACCCGGAATTAATCAAGGAAATTGGTACAGTACACCTTTTGATAAAACGCACGATATCTCTGTCAATGGAAGTTATGAATTGAATAAAAAATGGAAATTCAATGCGAATTTCTTATTTCAAACAGGACAACCAACGAATTATCCTGTAGGACAATACGAAGTGCAAGGTTTAAATGTGCCTATTTTCGATGATAACAGAAGAAATGCTGATAGATTGCCTGCATATCACAGATTGGATGTTTCAGCAACGTTGACTCCTACAACCAATAACAATCGAAAATGGCAAGCAGAATGGGTGTTTGGTTTGTATAATGTCTATGGACGAATGAATGCTGCTTCTATTAATTTTAGGCAAAATAGAGAAACTTTTAGAAATGAAGCAATACAAACATCCATCTTTGGTTTAGTTCCTTCAGTTACTTACAATTTTAAATTTTAACATGATGAAAAAGAGCTATATACTTCCAATTTTATTGATTTTATTTTTTACAAATTGCGAAAAAGTAGTTGAGATTGATGTTCCATCAACGACACCAAAACTAATCATTGATGCCGTTTTTGAAGTCTATTTTACAGAAACTCCAATTCGTGCAAATACCATTGTAAAACTAAGTAAATCAGCGGATTATTTTGATGAAACCATTCCGCCAGTAACCAATGCAACCGTTTTTTTAACAAATTTAGCTGATAATTCGATTATTAATTTTTCGGATGCAAATGCTGATGGAAATTACGAACCAACAATTTCGTTTATTCCTGCCGAAAATGTAACCTATGAATTAACAATAATTCACGAAAATAATACCTATAAAGGTACAGCAACCAGAATAAAATCAACACCTTTAACAAGTGTAATTCAAGGAGATGAAACCCTATTTGCAGGAACAGAAACTGAAGTTAAAGTAACATTTACAGATGATGCAACTCAAGAAAATTACTATTTATTTGATTTTTCAAAACAATTATTTTTAACTATTGAAGATCGATTTTTTAATGGCTCTGATTATAACTTCTCTTATTTTTATGATGAAGAAGACATTACTTTACCTACAACTGTAAATGTAAAAATGTCAGGAATTTCAAAAGAATTTTATACCTATTACAGAGTTTTAATTGATCAAAGTGGACAAAATGCAGGTGGTCCTTTCGAAACAATTCCTTCATCTTTATTAGGAAATATGATCAATATCACTGATGAATCTAAATTTCCTTTAGGATATTTTCACATTTCTGAAACAGATAGTAAACCTTTAAATTTGGTTGAAAAGAACTAAAAAAAATTAGTCGCATCAATTCATAAAAAATGTATTTTTGAGGAATGACATTCATCAAAATTACAGAGCAGGATTCTAACTACAATCATCTAGAAAAGATGACTGTACATGAATTGTTGACAAATATCAATAATGAAGATCAAACTGTTGCTTTTGCGGTTCAAAAATCAATTCCTCAAATCGAAAAATTAGTTCTTCAAACTGTTGAAAAATTAAAAAACGGAGGAAGAATTTTTTATTTAGGTGCAGGAACTTCAGGCAGATTAGGCATTTTAGATGCATCAGAATGTCCTCCAACATTTGGAGTTCCACATGAATTGGTAATTGGTTTGATTGCTGGTGGTGATACTGCAATTAGAAAAGCAGTTGAATTCGCTGAAGATTCCACCACACAAGGTTGGGAAGATTTACAAAAATTTTCCGTTTCAACAAATGATGTTGTTATTGGCTTAGCAGCCTCAGGAACAACACCTTATGTAATTTCTACTTTGCAAAAATGCAATGAACATAATATTACAACTTC
This sequence comes from Polaribacter gangjinensis, assembly GCF_038024125.1. Classification (NCBI taxonomy): domain Bacteria; kingdom Pseudomonadati; phylum Bacteroidota; class Flavobacteriia; order Flavobacteriales; family Flavobacteriaceae; genus Polaribacter; species Polaribacter gangjinensis. The sequence continues at coordinate 2,882,982 of NZ_CP150662.1, read as the reverse complement.
CTGCATCACCTGTAATAAAAATAGTCCGTTAGCTGCAGTTTCTAAATTTCCAATTGAAGTAATTGTAGGTCCAGAATTTGTTACAGGAAGTTCAAGAATGAAAGCTGGCACTGCTCAAAAGTTGGTTTTGAACATGATTTCAACATCAACTATGATTCAATTAGGAAAAATAAAAGGTAATAAAATGGTTGATATGCAACTTTCAAATAATAAATTAGTAGAAAGAGGTGAAAAGATGTTAATGAATGAACTTCAGATAAACCGAAAAGAAGCCAATGAACTATTGAAAAAATATGGAAATGTTAGAAATGCACTCTTAAATTATAAAAAATGAGCATCGACATAAATTTATTAAGAAAGGGATTGATTCGTTTAGCAATATTAGTAATTCTATTTATTGTAACTCCGATAATTACAACTATGGGATTTAAAGGAATTGAAAAGTTTACTGAGAGTCCACAATTATATGTGTCTTATTTTCTGATATTTTTAGGACTTTCTGGAATTATTTTTACAATTTATTTCGCTTTTAAAGCTTTTTCAATTTTGAAAAAAGCTTTTTTTAATGAAATTTAATTCATTGAAATACAGTTATTTACACAAGATATTTCATTGGGAATATTGGCCTACATCACTTTTTTACATTCCGAATTTACCATATGCTTTTTATTTAGCATTGAAAGCAAAAAATTTGACATTTTTTAGTGCGGCAAATCCAGGGATAAAAAGTTCAGGAAATGGATCTGAAAGCAAATTTCAAACTTTAGCCTTGATTCCTGATGAATACAAACCAAAAAGTATTTTTCATAAAAAAGGAGAAGTTTTTGATACAACACTCAAAAAAATCCAAGAAAAAAACATCCAATTTCCTGTAATTGCAAAACCTGATATTGGTTTTCGTGGGTTATTGGTTGAAAAAATCCATTCTGAAAATACCTTAAATAAGTACCTAGAAAAATTTGAAATCGATTTTATAATTCAAGAATTTATTGATTTTAAAAATGAATGTGGGATTTTTTATACAAGAAATCCAACAGAACAAAACGGAATGATCTCCTCAATAACTTTAAAAAAGTTTTTAACAATTACTGGAGATGGAATTTCTACTATTAAAAAATTAATAATTTCGGATAAAAGAGCTGTTTTATATAAAGAGTTGATTTTTGAATATCATAAAGAGATGTTGGATTTAGTTTTAGAAAAAAACAAAGAATTTCAGCTTTCTGTTATAGGAAATCATTGTAAAGGAACACAGTTTATAAATGGAAATCACTTAATATCCAAGGAATTAACAAGCTCTTTTGATAAATTGAACTCAAAAATTCCTGGTTGGTTTTATGGGAGAATTGATATTAAATATGATGATTTTGAAACATTAAAAAATGGTAAAAACTTTAAAATTTTAGAAATTAATGGCATCATCTCAGAACCAACACACATTTATGATGCGCAAAAATCATCCTATTTTGGTGCATTAAAATCCATCAGAAATCATTGGAAAATCTTATTTAAAATCTCTACAACAAATCACAAAGTCTATAAAATTCCTTATAAAAATTCAGTTGATTTTTGGAGAGAAACTTTAGATCTTAAGAAATATTCCAAAAAAATAACAGCCTTTCATGCTATAAAATAAAGCTAAAATCTACTTTAAAATATTTTTTGGAGTTGTGGGATTATAGCCAAAATCAGCATCAGGTAATTCAACTCCTAATTGATAAATGCAATATCCAATACTTGCAAAATGGTGAATTGCATGGCTATGAGCCTGAATTAAAACTGCTGCTAACGTAGTTTTAGCTCCCATTTTCCCTAATCCTAAATCGTCAATAAGAATAATTTCAGATTGCAAATCTTCTTCAGAAAATGAGCGTATTTTAAAAATAATCTCTTCAAAATAGGCAATTCCAAATTCAATATTTTGCTCTATTGATTGATTTCTTTCACGATTTGTCAAATCAACTTTTTTAGCTTCAAACCCCTTTAATATGCAAGAAAATACATCTAAAATGTGACGAATATGACATCCAATACTCGAATAATATGGTGGAATTGATTCGTTTGTGTACTCAGGTTCTGAGAGATTTTGCAACAATTTTATTCCTCTCTGCAAATTGAATTCTATGGCATCTATCATGAAATAAATTTAAGTATAAGTCGTATAAATGTACATTATTTACAATCTCAACACATTATTTATTTCAAAAAAAATATTGAATTTAATCTTCTTTTCAAAAACATCATTTCAACAAATTAATTTTTGGCATGCTATTTGAAAATTAAATTACAAATGCGGAAGCTGAAAAGCAAATAGAGTAAGCAAAATCAAAAAAACCTCAAATCATGAAAAATAATATTTTTTTTTTAGTAGGAATCTTAGGAATGTTTGCTACTAATATTGCAAAGGCTGAGGCAAAAAACCCTATAAATTTTGAAGTAAATTTCAACTATGACCATGCTGTAAATTTCTTTGAAAGAGGCATTGAATTTTTTGTTTTTACCAATGGAGATTTTGATTTTGATACTTCCAATAGTTATCATAGAGGTGTAAGAATTGATCGAGATTTTAGAGGAAGAATTCGAAGTGTTGGAAATGTTTTTATCAATTATGATCGTTTTGGAAATGTAACTCGAATTGGTTCGGTTTTCATCAATTATCATCGAGGGCAATTGATAAGTGTTGGTGATTTACGAGTGTTTTATGACAGGTATGGATATCCTGTTTTTAGAGGAAATGTACATGATTTTTATTATGATAATGGCATTCGATTTTCAATAAATTTTGGAAGAGTTTACAATTTCAATGATGTATTTTTTTCCCATAGAGATTTTGATAGAAACTATGTAAGATTCAGAGAAGATCGCAATTTTTACTATTACAAATCAAATAGAAACAACAATTTTGCAGACGAAAATTCGATTATAAAAAGAAGAAAACCCTCTTTTGATAGTAACAATAGAAGAGAAACAGCAAGAAATTTGAATAGTTATAGAAAATCAGAGATAAAAGAGAATGGCAGAAGAGAAGTTATAGGCAAAAATGATGCAAATAGAAAGTTTGGGGAATCTAACAACAGACGAATTATCACTGAAAGAAATGAAACTGGAAATAGAAAAAATGAAGCAAAAAAGTTGGAAAGAAGAAGAGTTGAAAGAAATTAAAAAAGGTATTTTTCCTGCATAAAAAACAGTGTTTTTCCTGTAAATGCATTTAAAGCCCATTTGTAATTTTACCTCATTAAACAATGGATTCAAAAACTATTTGAAAAAGAGAAAACTAAAAATCCTCATTTTATAATGAGGATTTTTTTTATCTAATTAACTTTTTATATTTCAATCTCTTAGGAATTAAATCACCTCCCAAACGTTTTTTCTTATTCTCTTCATAATCAGAGAAAGAACCTTCAAAAAAGTACACTTGGCTATCTCCTTCAAATGCTAAAATATGAGTACAAATCCTGTCTAAAAACCATCTATCGTGAGAAATAACCACAGCACAACCCGCAAAATTTTCCAATCCTTCTTCTAAAGCTCGTAAAGTATTTACATCCAAATCATTGGTTGGCTCATCTAATAACAAAACGTTGCCTTCTTCTTTTAAGGTCATTGCCAAATGCAAACGGTTTCTTTCACCTCCAGATAAGGTAGAAACTTTTTTATTTTGTTCATTTCCAGAGAAATTGAAACGACTCAAGTACGCTCTTGAATTTACTTGTCTTCCTCCCATTAAAACTAAATCTTGTCCATCTGCAAAATTTTCCCAAATTGTTTTATCAGGGTTAATATTCGAGTGATTTTGATCTACATAAGCAATTTTTGCGGTTTCACCAACCATAAAACTTCCTTGATCAGGAGTTTCTTCTCCCATAATCATTTTAAAAATCGTCGTTTTTCCTGCACCATTTGGACCAATAATTCCTACAATTCCTGCTTGTGGCAATCTAAAAGCCAAGTTTTCATATAACAATTTATCTCCATATGCTTTTGAAACTCCAGTAGCTTCAATAACATTTGTTCCTAAACGTGGTCCATTTGGAATGTAAATTTCCAACTTTTCATCAACCTGTTTTTGATCTTGACTTAATAACTTGTCATAATTATTCAGACGTGCTTTTTGTTTTGTTTGGCGACCTTTTGCTCCTTGACGAACCCACTCTAGCTCACGTTCTAATGTTTTTTGACGTTTAGAAGCTACTTTGCTTTCTTGCGCCATTCTTTGAGATTTCTGATCTAACCAAGAAGAGTAATTGCCTTTCCAAGGAATACCTTCTCCTCTGTCCAATTCTAAAATCCAACCAGCTACATTATCTAGAAAATATCTATCGTGAGTAACTGCAATTACAGTTCCTTTATATGTTGCCAAATGATGCTCTAACCAATGAACAGATTCTGCATCTAAGTGGTTTGTTGGCTCATCTAATAATAAAATTTCTGGCTCTTGTAATAATAATCTGCACAAAGCAACACGTCTTTTTTCTCCTCCAGAAAGAATTCCGATTTTTTTATCAGAATCAGGAGTTCGTAAAGCATCCATGGCAATTTCTAGTTTAGTATCTAATTCCCAAGCATTTGCAGCATCAATTTTGTCTTGCAATTCTGCTTGCCTTGCCATGAGTTTGTCCATTTTATCAGCATCAGAATAGACCTCTTCTAAACCAAACATATCGTTTATTTTGTTGTATTCATCTAAAATAGCAACCGTTTCTGCAACACCCTCTCTTACAATTTCTATGACTGTTTTTTCTGGATCTAATTGCGGCTCTTGCTCTAAATAGCCTACTTTATAACCTGGTGAAAATGTGACTTCACCTTGATAATTCTTTTCAACTCCAGCAATAATTTTTAACAAAGTTGATTTTCCTGAACCATTTAAACCAAGAATCCCAATTTTAGCTCCGTAAAAAAAGCTTAAATAAATATCTTTTAATACTTGTTTTCCTGTTGATTGATAGGTTTTAGAAACCCTATTCATCGAAAAGATGACCTTCTTATCGTCTGACATTTTTTATAAAATTAAATTGAAAAAAAAGAATTATACGCGCCCTTTCAAAGCATTAAAAACCCATGCAATTGCAAAAAAGCCAATACCAACTGAGGCAAAACCCCAACCTGCAACATCATCATATCTAAAAGCACCCAAAGCAATCAATGCCAAGCCAACAATAATCATAATCAATGTTGCCCAACCCAAAACTGTGTTTTTATTCATTCCCATAAATTGATAATCGTTTATTTTAAAGGACAAATATCGTTAATTATTTTGATTTCTATAGTTGTTTATTTAAAGAAGCTCTCATAAGATGCGTAACAAAAAGATGTTTTTTGTCGTCTTTGTTTCATGAAAAATAGTCATTTTATTTTCACTGTAGTTCTATTTTTGAGTTTCAAAACTCATTGTGACAATATTGTATCTAATTTTGACCCATCAATATATTTTACAAAATCAAAGAAAGTTAATAAGTTCACTTCACAAATTCCTTTTAAAATTGTTGATAGATTGATGATTATTGAAGGAGAAATAGACAATAAAAAAGGAAATTTTATTCTTGATACAGGTTCAGAAACTTTGATTTTGAATAAAAAATATTTTAATTTTTATCAATTTAATTTTGAAAAAAAAGGAGAAACTTTTGGTGTTACTGGAAGCTTAGAAAATCCGATTGAAAAAACAATTGGAAAAATGCGTTTAAATAATTTAGATTTGAATGATTTAAATTCAGATGTTATTGATCTTTCGCATATTGAAAAGAGCAAAAAAATAAAATTATTAGGCATCATTGGATTTTCGATTTTAAAAGATTTCGAAATATTTATTGACCTTTATTTAAATCAAATTACACTGACAAAAATTGATAAATTTGGGCAAAAACTAATTAAAGAAGATTATTTAGAGGAAATTATTGATACTGTTCAATTTTCATTAAAAAAACACACAATTGTAATTGAAGTAACAATTAATAACGAAAAATTACTTTTCGGACTTGATACAGGTGCTGAATTGAATCAAATAAATTCATCCATCAATAAGAAAGTACTTTCGTCATTTCGTCCCAAAAAGAGAATAAAGTTAATTGGTACAAGTTCCCATGAAATTGAAGTAATTTATGGAAATTTACATAAAGTAAAATTAAACGATAAAAATTATTTTGGACCAATGAAAACCATTTTAACCAATTTATCGAATTTGAATAAAGCATTTGGAACAGATTTGGATGGTATTTTAGGACATGATTTTTTTGCACAAAAAAGAGTCATTATTAATTATAAAAAACAAGAATTATATTTTATCAAATATCCTATTTTTAGATAATGAAAAACTGGATTTTACATAGTATCTATTTAATTTTCTTGAGTGTGATTTTTACAAATTATGCTCAAGAAAAACCTATTATGGGATATAAAATTGAAGGTGATTATATCGTTTTTACTTTTGATAAAAGAGATTATGATAATGGTTCGCATCATCAAGGAAAAAATCAATTAGAATTTGATGATTTTGAGATAAAAAATGTTGTTGTTGCAGGTAACTTTAATAATTGGTCTAGAAGTAAATGGAAAATGAAAAAAATTGATGAAAATATTTATCAATTAAAAAAGAAAATTGAAGATTTTGATGATCAATTTAATTGGGAATTTAAATTTGTAGTTAACAATAATTATTGGGCTGAACCAAACAAAAAATCGGCAAATTTAACTCCCTCAAAAACATCTTTTGGATATATTTTACCAACCTACAATTATAAAATAATTCCTATTGAAATTAATGAAAATGGGAATGCTTCCTTTTTTTTAAATGGCTATAAAAATGCTAAAAAAGTAGTTTTAAGTGGTTCTTTTAACAAATGGGATGAAGAACACTTTTTGATGAAAAAAACTGAGAATGGTTGGAAATTAACACTACAACTCAAACCAAATTTATATGAATATAAGTTTATTGTGGATGGTAAATGGATTGAAGATCCTAGCAACAAAAATAAAATAGAAAATGAATATGGTGAGTACAATTCTGTTCTTGATATTCAGCAAGAAATTAATTTTTTACTAGAGGATTTTCAAAACGCAAAAGAAATATTTTTAGCAGGTGATTTTAACAATTGGTCTAAAGATTCCTTTAAAATGGTAAAGACCAAAAATGGATGGAAATACACCACAAAACTCTCTTATGGTAAACATCATTATAAATATATTGTTGATGGTATTTGGAAATTAGATCCTAAAAACCCAGTAAAAGAATACGATTTTTCTGGAAATATCAACTCTGTAAAAATGGTAAAATAATTACAAATTTGCAGCCAATCTTGCTCCTTGATTGATGGCTCTTTTGGCATCTAATTCAGCTGCAAAATCTGCACCTCCAATAATGTGAACCTTTTTTCCTAAATCTACCAAAGGTTGGTACAATTCTTTGAAAGGAACCTGACCTGCACAAATAATAATGTTATCAACTTCTAAAATTTTATCTTCTTGATTTTGAGTATAATGCAATCCTTGATCATCAATTTTTTTGTATTCCACTTCATTGATAAACTGTACATTTTTCTTTTTCAAATTCGCTCTGTGAATCCAACCTGTAGTTTTTCCCAAATTTTCTCCAAATTTTCCTTTGCTTCTTTTGAGCATGAAAATCTCTCTTGGCGAATTTTCAAAAACGGGTTTCATTCCTTCAATTCCAGCTCTTGCGTTTAATGACTTATCAATTCCCCATTCTTGTAACCAAGAATCAATATCTTGCGAAGTTGATATTCCTTCATGAGATAGATATTCTGACACATCAAAACCAATACCTCCTGCACCAATTACAGCTACTTTTTTTCCAACGGATTTTTTGTGTTTCAACACATCAATATAACTCAAAACTTTTGGATGATTAATTCCTTCAATTTTAAGATTTCTGGGTTGAATTCCTGTTGCAATGATAATTTCATCAAAATCTGATTTTTCTAAATCAGCTACAGATATTCTTTTATTCAATTGCAAATCAACCTGATGCAATCCAATTTGTTTCTTAAAATAACGAATTGTTTCATAAAATTCTTCTTTCCCTGGAATCTGTTTTGCCATATTAAACTGTCCTCCAATTTCGGAATCAGCATCAAAAAGGGTTACAAAATGACCTCTTTTTGCTGCAATTGTTGCCGCTGACAAACCAGCAGGACCTGCTCCAATTACCGCAATTTTCTTTTTGATTTTAGTTGGAAAATAATTCAATTCTGTTTCATGGCAAGCTCTTGGATTTACCAAACAACTTGCTACTTTTCGTTGAAATACATGATCTAAACATGCTTGATTACAACCAATACACGTATTTATTTCATCATCTTTTTCTTCTTTGGCTTTATTAACCCACTCAGGATCAGCTAAAAAAGGACGTGCCATAGAAATCATATCAGCATGACCCTCTGCTAAAATTTTTTCAGCAGTGTCTGGCATATTAATTCTATTAGAAGTGATTAAAGGAATTTTAATTTCTTCTTTCATTTTTTGAGTAACCCATGTAAAAGCAGCTCTTGGAACGGATGTAGCAATAGTTGGAATTCTGGCTTCATGCCAACCAATTCCTGTATTTATAATAGTTGCTCCTGCTTTTTCAATTTCTTTTCCAAGTTGCACAATTTCTTCCCAAGAACTTCCATTTTCAACCAAATCTAACATTGACAATCTGTAAATTATGATAAAATTTGAACCTACAGCTTCTCTAATTTGTTTTACAATTTCAATAGGTAATCGCATTCTATTTTCATAATCACCTCCCCAATTATCCTTTCTTTTATTGGTTCTTTTGGCAATAAATTGATTGATTAAATATCCTTCTGAACCCATGATTTCAACACCATCATAGCCTGCCAATTTTGATAATTCAGCCGAATTTACAAAATCTCTGATGGTTCTTTTGATTCCTGATTGTGTTAATTTAAATGGCGTAAAACGATTTATGGGTGCTTTAATTTTTGAAGGTGCTACATTAAAAGGATGATATCCATAACGTCCTGAATGTAAAATTTGCATGCAAATTTTTCCTCCTTCTTTATGCACAGCTGTTGTTATTTTTTGATGCTCAACAGCATGCTTTTTATTTGACATTCTTGCAGCAAAAGGCCCAGTCCAACCTTGAATATTTGGCGAAATTCCTCCAGTTACGATCAATCCAACTCCACCTTTAGCACGTTCTGCATAATAGGCTGCAATGCGTTCAATTCCGTTTTTTTCTTCCTCTAAACCTGTATGCATAGAACCCATTAAAATTCTATTTTTTAAGGTTGTAAAACCTAAATCTAAGGGCTCAAAAATGTGTTTGTATTTCATATAATCAGCATTAATTTATTATGCACGCATAACAACTGCAATATATACTTATTTTATGAAATTAAAAAGCCAAAGAAATTGATTCTTTGGCTTGGTTTTTTAAATAAATCGCTTTTGAAATATTCTCAAAAAAAATCAATTCATTGGAACATCAATCACTAATAACTTACTGTTTTTCAATGCTTTAATAGATATTTTTTCTAAACCTTCAATTCCTAAAGCATCTCTTTTTTCTAAAGTTTCATCTGCAGCTACAATTGCACCATCAATTAAGAAGAAATAGGCTCCATTTTTTAATTCATAGGATATTTCAAATCCTTCTTCTAAATCAATCATCGAAATATATCCTTGTTGATTGATTGGCAAAGAACCTTCCACTTGTTTATCTTTAGGAGAAACTAAGGTTTGGAATTTGTTTTTTCTTTCAGCTTCATTGAATCGTTTTTGATTGTAATAAGGCTCAACTTCATTCTTTTCTGGAATAATCCAAAGTTGTAAAAAGTTGGTTTCAGCAGTTTTACTATCATTAAATTCTGAGTGTGTTAAACCTGTTCCTGCACTCATTACTTGAACCTCCCCAACTTCAATAGAACGTTGATTGTTCATGCTATCTTTGTGAGAAAGTGCGCCTGAAATCGGAATAGAAATGATTTCCATATTTTTATGAGGATGTGTTCCAAAACCCATTTTTGGCTGAACAATATCGTCATTTAAAACACGTAACATTCCAAAATTCATTCTCTCTGGATTGAAATAATTTGCGAAGCTAAATGTATGATATGATTTTAACCAACCATGATTGGCAAATCCTCTTGAAGCTGCTTTGTGAATTGTTTTTTTCATAATTTTAAATTTAGACTGTAGTCTTTAGACTTTGGACTGTAGACAACTGACTACTGAATACTGACTACTGTTTACAGTCAACAGTCTACAAACTTTATACTAATACAAATACCCCATTTTACCTTGATTGTAATCGCGCATTGCTTCTAAAATTTCGGTTTGCGTGTTCATAACAAATGGACCATACTGCGTAATTTTTTCGTTGATTGGTTCACCAGATAAAATCAAAATTGTACTTTGTTTTACAGCTTTGAATTGAATTGAATTTCCATCTTGATGAAATGTAATCATTTGATTTCCTCCTTTTTCAAGAATTTCTGAATTATTTACTAAAATTTCACCTTCCAAAAGATAAATTAATGATTGATGATTTTCTGGAATATAAATCGTCATTTCTCCATTTTCTTTGGCAATTGCAGAAAAAACATTGACTTCAGTTTGGGTTTTAATCAAACCTGTTTTTGTTGATTGATTTCCAGCAATGATGTTTAATTGCACTTTTTTATCATCAGAAAAAACTTTTGGAATTTGCTCATCCTCTAAATGCTGATAATTTGCAGGCATCATTTTGCGATTTGCAGGTAAATTCAACCATAATTGAATGCCTTCTAAATCTCCTCCTTTTTTCACAAACTCTTTGGTAGGTGCTTCTGCATGAATAATTCCACGTCCTGCAGTAGTCCATTGAACACCTCCAGCTTTTACAACCATTTCATTTCCTAAAGAATCTCTATGAAATTGTTCTCCTTTAAAAAGTAATGTAATTGGTTCAAAACCTCTGTGAGGATGTGGGCCTAAATCAAAAGGATTGTTGAATTCTGAGATGGCATAAGGACCATAATGATGCAATAACAAAAAAGGATCTACATTTTCAATTCCCTGAATTGGCAATGGTTGTCGCAATTTTATAGGCCCCATATTTACAAAAGGACTTGGTACTATATGCTGAATGGTTTTTAAAGTTTTCATTGAGTTTTTTTATTAAAATAATTTCCTTGGAAACTAATTTTATAATTTTTTTTTTATCTGATTTTATCTAACAAATCACTTAATAACGTTGCCTCTTCTTCCGTTAGTTTTTCTAAAAATGACATACTTTTATTATCATCAATAGTGGCTAACATTTCGAGACCCAATTCAGAAATTTTAACATAAACAACTCTTCTGTCATCTTCACAACGCGTTCTTTCAATAAGCTTTTTATCACATAATTTATCCATTAAACGTGTGGCATTTGGAGCACGCTCAATCATTCTGTCTTTAACAATTTGAACTTTTACACGGTCTTTTGCACCTCTTAAAATTCGCAAAATATTGTACTGTTGAGGCGAAATTCCGTAAGGTTTAAAAAAATCAATTTCTTTACTACTCAACCAATTGGAAGTGTATTTGATATTGATTAACGCCTTTACTTTATTGTTTTTAAAACTCGATTTAATGTCTTTTGAAATATCGCCCATGATTGGTTTAATGTTTAAAGTTCAAGACTTAAAGTTTAGAATTGTTCAATAATTTTTAATTATTCACTGCATTCTCAAACTGAGAAATTTTTTCTTTTAAGGTAGATACTAATGATTCGTTTACAATTTTTCCATCTTGAAAATTATCTTGAAAACTAGGTAATGAAAAAGTAATTACTTCCTTTGCTCCCATTCTTGCAAAACGATCTGCACCTGCCTCTAAAACTGTTAATCCACCTCTTGGTCCTGGTGAAGTTGCCATTAATAATAATGGTTTATCTCTAAAAACGTTGTTATTGATTCTTGAGCTCCAATCATAAATATTTTTAAAAGCTGCTGCATAAGACCCATTGTGTTCTGCAAGAGAAAGAATAAATCCATCATAATTATCTAAAAGAGATGTGAACTTTTTTGCGTTTTCAGGAAAACCAATTTTTTCTGCATCCGAACTGTATATTTCCATCGGAAAATCACGTAAATCAATCACATCAAAGTCAGTATTTTTTAAATTTTGTGCGGTAAATGTTGCTAATTTTTTGTTGATAGATGTTGAACTTGTACTTCCTGCAAATGCTAAAACTTTTTTCATATTTTCTAATTTAGAGTACAAAGTTACGATAAATTATTTTATTTTCCAAGGAATATATTTCTATGGAATTAATTTAATTAAAAAGTAATTAGTTGGTTTATTTTCAAATACTGAAGTAGCATGATGGTTCTTGCATCAATAATTTCTTCTCTATCAATCATTTGTAATGCTTCAAAAAACGGAATTTCTAAAACTTCTATTTCTTCATTTTCTTCATAGACTCCTCCTCCATTTTTAGTATTTTGCTCTTCATCATATTCACCAATGAAAAGATGTACTTTTTCTTTTAAAATTCCTGGAGATAAAAAAGCTGTGGTCACTTTTTTAATTTCATTGATTCTATATCCAATCTCTTCTTCTGTTTCTCGAATTGCAGTATTACCAGGGGTTTCATTTACATCCATAGCACCACCTACAACTTCAATTGAATATCCTTGATTGATTCCTGCTACATAAACTGGCATTCTGAATTGCTTAGTTAACAATACATTTTGGGATTTTGAATTGTATAATAAAATGGCAATACCATCGCTTTTTCCATAAACTTCATGAGTAAGATTTACAGATTTTCCGTTATTAAAAGTAAAATCAAAATTAATTCGCTCTAAAGTCCCCCAAAAATTTGAAATCATATTTGAGGTAACATTTTTAACTTTCGATGAAATATTCATGCTTTTATGCGTTATAGATTTTCAATAAACTAAGGTACTCATTTCCGTAGGAAAACTAAATATTTTCAAACAAAAAGCATATTAAAATTCTAGAAACCTAAACAAATTTGAAACCATTAATTTCTATATTAAAATGTTTTATAAATTCTTGTTACATTTACAAATCGATACTTAATATTTATCATGTTTAAATTCATTTTACGCTTTTTAAGCCTTTTATTGTTCGTTTTTTTTACACAAATCACTGTAGCTCAATTAAGTAAAAAGCATTTTATTCCGCCATTAACTTCAGGAGATGATTTCGGCGAGCAGTACATATATATATCAACTCCAAACAAAAGCAATGTTAGTTATAAAATAACAGCAATTGGCAAACCAAACTTAGCCACTTACTCTGGAGTTGTATCAAATAGCAACCCAGTTATTCAAATAATTCTAGATGAAACTGGCAATCCTGATTTAGATAATGACACACAACTTCATATTAATAGAACAAATTTAAATGGTAATAAAATAACCGATAAAGGATTAATTATTGAAGCTAGTGATGTTATTTATGTTTCAATTAGGGTTAATTCTTCACAAAGAAATAATACTGGACCAATCCATGGAGGTGCCCTAGTCAGTAAAGGTTCTTCTGCTTTAGGTAAAGAATTTAGAATTGGCGGTTTTGTCAATGAACCCGAAGTTCCTTTTAGTCATACTACATTCGTAAGTATGATTGCAACTGAAAATAATACAACTATTGATTTTTCTGATATTCCAACTGGAACATTGTTACCTAGTGGAGTAGTAATTCCTCAAAGTGTAATATTAAATGAAGGTGAAAGTTATATAATTGCACTAGGAGGAAATGAAGATCCCAGAAATTTAATTGGCAAACTTATTAAAAGTGACAAACCAATAGTTGTCAATTCAGGCTCTGCATCTGGAAGTTTTGCTGATAATCCGCCGGCTGGTGGCACTACACAAGATTATGGTTTTGATCAAATTGTAGGTGCTGATAAAATTGGAAATGAATACATTTTAGTTAGAGGAAATGGAACAAACCAAACAGAAAATGTTTTAATTATTGCTCATTTTGATAATACAGAGATTTCAATAAATGGCTCAGTATTTACAACAATCAATAAAGGGCAATATTACGTTGCCGAAGGAAATTTTTTTAGTTCACAAGGAAATATGTATGTAAAAACAAGTAAAGATGTTTTTGTATATCAAGGAATTGGGGGAACAAACTCTAAGGCAAATCAAGGATTATTTTTTGTACCTCCACTAAGTTGTGAAAATAAAGGTAATGTTGATAATATTGCCAGTATTGATAAAATAGGTGATTTCACACTAACAGGAGGAGTTACAATAGTGACAAATAAAGGTGCTAAAATTAACATTAATGATTTGGAAATTTCTAATTTCAATCCACAAGGTCCATTTGATGTTACTGGAAATTCTAACTATGTCACCTTTACTGTTACTGGTTTATCTGGTAATGTAAGCGTTAGTAGTGACCAAGAGCTATATTGCGCATATTTCAATAGAAACGGAGCTGCGACAACAGGAGCTTTTTATTCTGGTTTTCCTTCGGCACCAGAAATTAATTTCGAAACAACTGTTGCCAGTCTTGGAAGTTGTATTCCAAATGTTACTTTAGAAGCTGCAAATACTGATATTTTTGATAGTTTTGAATGGCAATATTTTAATGAAATTTCGGGTCTTTGGGAAAAAAGATCTACAAATCCAAGCTATAAACCTTTAGATTCAGAACCTGGAAGGTATAAATTAATAGGAATTGTAAATTGTACAGGAGCTACTTTCGAATCTGTAGAAATTCCTGTAAGTATTTGTCCTGATGATTTTGATGGTGATTTAATCATCGATAATTTAGATGTAGATATAGACAATGACGGAATTTTAAATAGTACTGAATCTCTTGGAAATGCAACTTTAAATTTAGCAGACAAAGACAATCCCCAAATAATCTTTCAAGATGCAACAACAAACTCAACTATCATTTCTAGCGTTTTTACTTCAAGTGAAGCTACAAATACCTTTACAGGTCAAAATACGGGAGATTTTATTTCTGTGGTAAATGCAGCTCCATCATCAAACGAAATTTACGAATTGAACTTCACGCAAAAAATCAATTTTTTATTCAAGCAAAGCACTTTGGGAAATCATGTGATAAATGAAGGTGAATTTTTTAGTTTAAAAATTGGGCCGAGCAATAAAAATATCACCCTTTTAGATCCTGATGACCAACTTTTAATTGATACAAATTTTGATGGCGAATTTGAACCAAATATCACTTCAATTTCAGCTTCTGAGATTCGTTTTAAATTCAAAGCAAATCTTGCTGGAAATCAAAGTACTTTTCAATTTGTTGCAAATCAAGTTGATCAAATTATTTTTGAACACAATTTAACTGGCGCAAATAGCTCTTCTACTTTCAATGGCTTTCTTCAATTAACCACTTTTGCTAAAGATTCTGATGGTGATGGAATTGAAGATATGTTTGATGTGGATTCAGATAACGACGGGATTCCAGACTTTTACGAATCAACTGCTACTAAAATAACTTTATTAGGAACTGATGCAAATTTAGATGGTTTGGATGATGTTTTCAATGGAATCATAACAGGAATTGATTCAGATAATGACGGAATTCCAAATTATTTAGATGTAGATTCTGATAACGATGGAATTTTCGATTTAGTAGAAGCTGGTCACGGAAATTTAGACGCCAATAATGACGGAATTTTAGACAACGCAAATGCATCAACTGTCGGAATTAACGGAATTTTAAATGCTTTAGAAACATCTGCTGATACTAAAATTGTTGATTTAAATTACACAATTGCAGATACTGATTCTGACAATATTTTCAACTTTTTAGAGCTTGATAGTGATGACGATGCTTGTTTTGATGTTATTGAAGCTGGATTTACTGGAACCAATCTTGGAATTTTATCTGCGAATCCTTTTGCAGTTTCTTCAATTGGAAAAGTCATCAATAATACAGATGGTTATACAACTCCAAATGCAAATTACATCACAATTGCACCTATCATTTTAAATACTCCTTTTGAAAATGCTGTTTTTTGTGAAAACATTACAGATGTTTTATCCATAGATTCAACTGCTGATGGTTTTCAGTGGGAAGTTTCCAGTGATAATGGTACAAATTGGACTACCATTGTTGATGATGCAGTGTACACAGGAAGCACAACTAAAGATTTACAAATCACAAATCCACCAATAACATTCAATAATTATTTATTTAGAGTGTTGTTAACCAGAACAGGAAATTCTTGTGATACTACATCAAACAGTATTTCTTTACGAGTAAATCCAGAGCCGGTAACAAATAATATTGTAGATTTATTACAATGTGATGACGATTTAGATCGAATTTCAACCATCAATTTAACAGAAGCTGAAATCAGCATTTCTGCCAATTATCAAAATGAAACGTTTACTTATTTTGCCACAGAAGCTGATGCTATTGCTGGAACTCCAGAAGTTGCAGACAAATTGCGTTATCCTGTAAATCAAATTGGTGAAGCTTGGGTTAGAACAATTTCAGCTGATGGTTGTTACCGAATTTCAAAAATCAATTTGCGAGTTGATGCTTCTGCAGACGTGGCTTATAACAAAGAATTTGATGCTGTTTGTGATGACTTTTTACAAGCTGATGGTACAAACGGACCTTTAAATAATGATACGGATGGCATCACAAATTTTGATTTTAGCGTTGCAACTTCCGAAATTTTAGCATTCTTTCCAGTCAATTTACAACCTGATTTAGAGGTTTCCTTTTACGAAACAACTGAAGATAGAACTGCTGTAATCAATAAAATTGCAGATATTTCAAACTATAGAAACATCAATTTTCCATCAACAATTACAAGACAAACTATTTACTTTAAAATCACCAATAAAAATAATAATGATTGTGCTGGTACAGGTGAGTTGTATTTAAAAACAAATGCTGTTCCTGAAGCAAATCCTGTTGCTGATTTAGAGTTGTGTGATGAAGCAATTGATGGTGATGCAACCAATGGAATTGTGCAAAATTTTGATTTAGAATCGCAAACTTTGTTGATTTTAGGAACTCAAAATCCAGCTGATTTTACAGTAACATATCATTTAAATTTAATAGATACTGAAACAGGAAACAATCCTTTAACATCTCCTTTTGCAAATACTGTGCGCGATTCACAAACTATTTATGTGCGCGTAACCAACAATGCAACAGGTTGTTATACAAATCACACATCATTTAATGTGATTGTAAATCCTTTACCAATTGCCAATTTTGTAAACGATTTAGAAGTTTGTGATGACAATTCTGATGGTTCAGCAAGAAACGGTTTTTCACAAACTATCGATTTAGAAAGTCAAACTGCTGGTATTTTAGGAAATCAAGATCCTTCATTATTTCAAGTAACTTATCACAGAACTTTAGCTGATGCACAAGCTGGTAATAATCCTTTAATTTCTCCCTATTCTAACATCACTCCAAATAGAGAAACTATTTTTGTTCGAGTTTTCAATTCAGCAACTCAGTGTGCAAACGGAATTTCAAATTTTGATGTAATTATCAATCCTGAACCCGTTTTTGATGCACCAACAAATTTAGCATATTGTGATAATAATGATGATGGTGATGATACAAATGGCATCATTCAAAACATTGATTTAGATAGTAAAATTCCTCAAATTTTAGGAACAACTCAAAATCCAGCTGATTTTACAGTTACTTTTCATGCATCACAAAATGATGCAACAACAGGAATTGGGGCAATTTCATCACCGTATACAAACACAAATTCAACAGAAACAATTTTTGTACGAATCCAAAATAAAAGAACAGGTTGTGTAAATGACGATGCTTCTTTTGAGGTAATTGTAAATCCATTACCAAGTTTTACAGTAACTTCTCCTCAAATTATTTGTTTGAATGATTTACCACTGAATATTTCTGTCGAAAATCCAATGGATATTTACACCTATCAATGGACAAATGAAAATGGAAATCCTTTAGGAAATGATGATAATATAAACATTACAACTGGAGGTAAATATTTTGTTACGGCAACAGCAAGCAATGGAACTTTGTGTTCAAGAACTGAAATGATTGAAGTAAATGAATCGAATATCGCCACGCTTCAAAACAATTTTGTGACCATTATTGATGAATCAAACAACATTGGAAGTCAAAATAATTTATCAATTTCAATTGATACAGTGACCAATAATTTAGGTCCTGGAGATTATCAATTTGCCATCAGAAATACAGATACCAATGAGCGTTTTCCTTTTGCAGGTTTTCAAGATAAACCATTGTTCGAAAATTTAGAAGGTGGTATTTATCAAATTATTGTAAACGATAAAAATGGTTGTTCACCAGATGCAACTTTGTTGGTTTCTGTAATTCAATTCCCAAAATTCTTTACACCAAATGGTGATGGAGAAAATGATACTTGGGTTGTAAAAGGCGCTAACAGAACTTTTTATCCGAATGCAAGTATTAATATTTTCAATAGATTTGGAAAATTAGTAGCGCAAATTCCAATTGATAGCCAAGGTTGGGATGGAACTTATAACGGAAATTTATTACCTTCAGATGATTATTGGTATAACGTAACATTAATTCCTTCTGATACTACAAAACCTACCATCAATAAAAAAGGAAATTTTTCATTACTCAGAAAATAACGGACAATCAGTACCAACTTTATGAATCCTTTCACAGGAATATTTCTTAATTTAGCGACAAATTAAGAAATATTTCTATGGATTTAGACTTCAATAAAAACGAAGATTACAACAAACTTTTAGCTTCAGATTTACGCGTAAAACTATCAAAAATAAAATTAGGAGGTGGTCAAAAAGGTATTGACAAATTGCACGAACAAGGAAAATTAACGGCAAGAGAACGTATTGATTATTTGTTAGATAAAAATTCAGAATCTATAGAAATCGCCGCTTTTGCTGGTGATGAAATGTATCCTGAACATGGTGGTTGTCCTTCAGGTGGTGTAGTTGTAAAAATTGGATATGTCAAAGAAAAACTTTGTATTGTTGTTGCTAATGATGCTACTGTAAAAGCAGGTGCTTGGTTTCCAATTACAGGAAAAAAGAATTTACGTGCACAAGAAATCGCAATTGAAAATAAACTTCCCATCATTTATTTAGTTGATTCTGCAGGTGTGTATTTACCAATGCAAGATGAAATTTTTCCAGACAAAGAACATTTTGGACGCATTTTTAGAAACAATGCCATTATGAGCAGTTTAGGCATCACTCAAATTGCAGCAGTTATGGGAAGTTGCGTTGCTGGTGGTGCATATTTACCAATCATGAGTGATGAAGCTTTGATTGTTGATAAAACCGGAAGTATTTTTTTAGCAGGAAGTTATCTTGTTAAAGCCGCAATTGGCGAAACTATTGATAATGAAACTTTGGGTGGAGCAACCACACATTGCGAAATTTCGGGAGTTACAGATTACAAAGCTAAAGACGATAAAGATGCTTTGGATAAAATCAGAAATATTGTAGATAAAATTGGAGATTTTGAGAAAGCTGGTTTCAACAGAATTAAAGCTGTAAAACCTCAAGAAAATCCGGATGATATTTTTGGAATTTTACCAAAAGCCAGAAACGAACAATATGATATGCTAGAAATTATCAAACGATTGGTTGATAATTCTGAGTTTGAACAATACAAAGAAGGTTATGGAAAAACCATCTTAACAGGTTATGCACGAATTGATGGTTGGGCAGTTGGAATTGTTGCCAATCAACGAAAATTGGTAAAAACAAAAAACGGAGAAATGCAATTTGGCGGAGTTATATACAACGATTCTGCTGACAAAGCAACTCGTTTTATTGCCAATTGTAATCAGAAAAAAATTCCATTGGTTTTTTTACAAGATGTTACAGGTTTTATGGTTGGAAGCAAATCCGAACATGGAGGAATCATTAAAGATGGCGCTAAAATGGTAAATGCCGTCAGCAATTCTGTAGTTCCAAAATTCACTGTTATTATCGGAAATTCTTATGGTGCAGGAAATTATGCCATGTGTGGAAAAGCGTACGACCCAAGATTGATTGTTGCTTGGCCAAGTGCTGAATTGGCTGTGATGAGTGGAAATTCAGCCGCAAAAGTGCTGTTGCAAATAGAAACTGCTTCCTTGAAGAAGAAAGGCGAAATCATCACTCCTGAAAAAGAACAGGAATTATTTGACAAAATAAAATCGCGCTATGACAAACAAATCTCCCCTTATTATGCTGCTGCACGAATTTGGACAGATGCTGTCATCAATCCTTTAGATACTAGAAAATGGATTTCTATGGGGATTGAAGCTGCCAATCACGCACCTATTGAAAAGAAATTTAATCTGGGAATTTTACAAGTTTAATAAAAAGCTATAAACTTTTAAAACATGACTAATATCAATTTTAGTCATGTTTTTATGGTTTATTTTTGCATAAAATTTTAAAAATGAGTAAATCAATTTACATCACAACTATAGAATCCAATAGCGGAAAATCATTAGTTTCATTGGGTTTATTACGAATGATGCTTAACAAATCATCAAAAGTTGGGTATTTTAGACCCATCATCAACAAAGGAAAAAATAGTGCTTTTGATGATCATACAAACACAGCCATCAAATATTTTAATTTAGATATTAAATACGAAGATTGCTACACCTATGAACAAAGTGAAATTGTTGCTTTGTTAAGTGAAGGAAAATCGGATGAAATCATCCAAAAAATCATCAATCACTATAAAAAACTGGAAACTAAATATGATTATGTTCTCATTGAAGGAACTGATTTTTCTGGTGATGGTGGTTTTACAGAAGTTGATGTAAACTTGATGATTGCCAAAAACTTAGGAGTTCCTGTTTTGATTGTTGGTGCTGGAAATGGCAAGAAAAAACAAGATTTTATCAACACAATGCAATTGACCTATAAATCGTTTATTAAAAAAGATGTGGCTGTTATTGGATTGATTGCCAATAAAATAGAAGCTGATGAGTTGGATTTTATTACTCAAGAATTGAAGAAAACAATTCCATCAGAAGTTCCTATTGATGTAATTCCGAATATCAATTTCTTAGCAAATCCAACAGTCAAAGAAGTTGTGGAAATATTGAACGGAAAAGTATTATTTGGACAACAATTCTTAGACAATTCTATCGAAAGTTTTAGCACAGGTGCTATGCAATTGCGAAATTATTTGACACGAATCAAAGAAAATTCACTTGTAATTACACCAGGAGATAGAGCTGATATTATTTTAGGCGCTTTGCAAGCAAATGCTTCTACAAATTATCCGAAAATTTCAGGAATTATTCTAACAGGTGATTTAATGCCTGAAGATTCCATTTTAAAACTGATTGATGGTGTACAAGCAACTGTCCCAATTGTTGCTGTTTCAGGAGGAACCTTTGATGTATCAAACAAAATTGGCGCTGTAAATCCGAAGATTTATGTTTCCAATCGTAAAAAAATATTATTGGCTTTAGACACTTTTGATACTTACGTAGATGTCAACAGGCTTTCAAGAACCTTGTATTCTTTTAGCTCTAACAAACTGACTCCTAGTATGTTTCAGTACAATTTATTACAAAGAGCCAAAGCAAACAGAAAACATATTGTATTGCCAGAAGGTGATGACGAACGAATTTTAGAAGCTGCTGCTCGTTTGCAATTATTGAATATTGTAGATTTGACCTTGTTGGGTGATGCCAAAATTATTCAATTAAAATGCGATCAAAAAGGGTTACAAATCGATTTGTCTAAAATCACGATTTTAAATCCTGAAGATTCTATTCACAATGAAAATTTTGCAAAAACGTTGTTTGAAGCCCGAAAACACAAAGGGATGACAGAAACAACAGCCTTAGATTTAACAAGAGATGTTTCGTATTATGGAACATTAATGATTCACAATGGTTTGGCTGATGGAATGGTTTCTGGAGCAATTCACACAACAATGCATACCATAAAACCTGCATTGCAAATCATCAAAACGAAACCTGGAGTTTCTGTAGTTTCATCCGTATTTTTTATGTGTTTATCAGACAGAGTTTCTGTCATGGGAGATTGTGCTGTAAATCCAAATCCGAATGCTGAAGAATTGGCAGAAATTGCAATTTCATCAGCAGCTTCTGCAGAAGCTTTCGGAATTGAAGCAAAAGTAGCCATGTTATCTTATTCTTCAGGTTCATCAGGAATTGGAGAAGAAGTTGAAAAAGTGAGAAAAGCTACAGAAATTGTAAAAAGCAAATTTCCTGCACTAAAAATTGAAGGACCAATTCAATATGATGCTGCTGTAGATATGTCTGTTGCAAAAACGAAATTACCAAATTCAGAAGTTGCTGGACAAGCATCTGTTTTGATTTTCCCTGATTTGAATACAGGAAATAATACATACAAAGCCATTCAAAGAGAAACTGGAGCTTTGGCAATTGGCCCAATGTTACAAGGTTTAAACAAACCTGTAAACGATTTAAGCAGAGGTTGTACAGTTGATGATATTTTTAACACGGTTTTATTAACTGCTATTCAAGCAAATCAAGCATAATTATGAACATTTTAGTACTCAATGCTGGTTCATCATCCTTAAAATATCAAGTGATTGAAATGCCTTCACAACAAGTAAAATGTGTGGGTTTGATTGAAAGAATTGGTATGAATGATGCCATTTTTTCACATCAAAAAGAGGATAAAAAAACTACTGAAATTTTACCAATTAAAAATCATGAAATTGGTTTACAAAAAATTGCCACTGCTTTGTTAGATGCAAAAATTGGCGTTTTAAAATCCGTTTCAGATATTGTTGCTGTTGGTCACAGAGTAGTTCATGGTGGGAAAAATTTCAGTAAAACTGTTGTTATTGATGAAGATGTAAAAAACAACATCCGAAATTTATTTGAATTAGCACCATTACACAATCCTGCAAATTTAACAGGTATAGAAATTGCAGAAACCATTTTTCCTGATGCCAAGCAAATTGCCATTTTTGATACCGCTTTTCATCAAACAATGCCCAAAAAAGCCTATCAATATGCTATTAAAAATGAGTTTTTAGAAAAATATCATATTCGTGCTTATGGATTTCACGGCACAAGTCATAAATATGTTTCCGAAAAAGCGATTGCTTATTTGGGTGAACAAAATTCCAAAAAAATAATTACAATTCATTTAGGAAATGGTTGTAGTATGACCGCTATTGAAAACGGAAAAAGTGTAGATCATTCTCTTGGTTTTGGGCCAATGAATGGCTTAATTATGGGAACTAGAGCTGGGGATATTGATCAATCTGTGATTTTTTATTTGATGAATTCTTTGCATAAAACTGCTTCAGAAGTCAATAATTTATTGCAAAAAGAAGGCGGAATGTTGGGTTTAACAGGTTTTTCTGATTTGAGAGAAATTTCTGAAAATGCCGAAAAAGGAAATGAAAATTGCGAAAATGCTTTGGAATTGGCAAGTTATCGCATCAAAAAATATATTGGTGCGTATGCAAGTATTTTAAATGGTTTGGATGCTATTGTTTTTACAGCTGGAATTGGAGAAAACTCAACATTAATGCGAAAAATCGTTTGTGAAAATTTAGATTTTTTAGGAATCATTTTGGATGATGAAAAAAATAACATCAAATCAAAAGAATTGAGAGAAATTCAATCTGTAAATTCTAGCGCAAAAATCCTGGTAATTCCAACTAATGAAGAATTAGAGATTGCCAAACAAGCGTATCAAATTTTGACATAAAAATAAATTAAAAGCAAACTTAAAATTGGTAAAGAATTACGTAATTTTTACATTTGCAAGCATTTAAAATTTCAAAAAATAATGGGAAGAGCGTTCGAATTTAGGAAAGCAAGAAAAATGAAGCGTTGGTCAGCAATGGCAAAAACTTTCACAAGAATTGGTAAAGACATTGTGATGGCTGTAAAAGAAGGTGGTCCAAACCCTGAAACAAACTCACGTTTACGAGCAGTTGTGCAAAATGCGAAAGCCGCTAATATGCCAAAAGATAATGTTGAACGTGCTATCAAAAAAGCTACAGATAAAGATACCGCAAATTTTAAAGAGGTATTATTTGAAGGTTATGCTCCTCATGGAATTGCTGTTTTGATTGAAACCGCAACAGACAACAATAATCGAACTGTTGCAAATGTAAGAGCTGCTTTTAATAAATGTGATGGAAACTTAGGCACCTCAGGATCAGTTGCTTTTATGTTTGATCATACCTGCAATTTTACGTTAAAAAAGGAGGATATTTCTATGGATATGGAAGAATTAGAATTAGAATTGATTGATTTTGAAGTCGAAGAAGTCTTCAATGATGAAGAAGGAATCATTATTTACGCACCTTTTGAACAATATGGAGCATTACAAGCTTATTTTGAGAACAATAACATCGAAATTTTATCTTCTGGATTTGAAAGAATTCCCTCTACAACAACAAAATTAACAGAAGAACAACAAGCTGATGTTGAGAAACTATTAGATCGCTTAGAAGAAGATGATGATGTACAAAACGTATATCATTCCATGGAAATGTAGAAAATAAATATTCTGAAAAATAAAAAGTCGTGATTTGCATCACGACTTTTTTTAATTGCTATGTAATAAAATCCCCCAATTAATTACATAATTTTTCAATTATATGCTGCAAATATAGCAAACAACTTTAATATGAAGTTAATTTATTTGAAAAAAAATTATGAATTATGAATTTTTCAAAAAACAAACACATTCTTTACAAATCTTTAACTTTTAAGCTCCATTGAAAACGAAATTTTGATACTTCTACCCCATTTTCGTTAACACCTATTGAAATTAACTCTACTTTTTGCCCATCTCCTGAATCTATAGACTTTTGAATTGCCTCTTGTATTTTCTCTCCATCACTACAAGAAAATAAAATAGTTCCAAACGCTTTTTTAAAAAAATTCCCTTCTTGATGAGTAACCAACATAGAAACTTTTCTGTTCGAATTTTTAATCTCTTTCATTACCAAAACACCTGTACTCATCTCTGCAGCCATACCTTGAGCCGCCCAAAACATACTTTGAAAAGGGTTTTGATTCAACCAACGATGTTTTATTTTCACTACACAAGTTGTAGTATCTAAAAAAATAACACGCATTCCAGATAACCATCCTAAAGGAAGTTTAAAAAACATAAAACGATTGATGTTTTTAGGTGTAATTTCCATATAATATTGAATATAGTTACTAACGAAAGTAATTAATTTTAAAGAGAAACAATAGAAAAAGAATGATTATAAACTAAAAAGTTATTTAATAAGTAAAATCATAAATTTGTTAATAAAATGTTAATTTAAGGTACTTTGTTATACATATTACCTTCTTTTATAAATATATTTGCATAAGAAAGTAGTATATCAATCAAAAAAACATGAAAACAAATACCGAAAATACCAATGCTTTTTTAATCCATATTTGTGGATTTGGAGGATTTTTATATCCTTTTGGAAGCATTATAACACCATTAATAGCGTGGCAAACGCTTAAAAATAGAAGTACATTTTTAGACGAACAAGGAAAAGAAGCTGTGAATTTTAACATCAGTTTTTCACTGTATAAATTTTTAGTTGGAATAATTTTTGTTCCATTTGCTATCGGAAGTTTTTTCAAAAACTGGGATAATTTTAATCACATTAATTGGAATTTTAATGATTTCGATTTTTATTCATCTGACTTTTTTGGATTTTTAGGATTTGGATCACTTATCGGAATTTTAGGAATCATCAGAATTATCCTTACCATAAATGCAGCAGTAAAATCAAAAGAAGGAGAAAATTACAAATATCCTTTCACTATAAAATTTATAAAATAAATCATACTATATGAAAATCGAAAACGCAAAAGCACAAATGCGAAAAGGGGTTTTGGAATTATGTATTTTATCCATTTTAAAAAATGGAGATGCTTATACTTCCGAAATACTTTCTGGACTCAAAAGTGTTGAAATGATTGTGGTTGAAGGCACTATTTACCCGCTGTTAACTCGTTTAAAAAACGCAGGATTATTAACCTACAGATGGGAAGAATCAACCTCAGGACCACCAAGAAAATATTACGTTTTAACCGAAAATGGTGCACTATTTTTAAAAGAATTAGACAAAACGTGGAATAATTTAGTAAATGCTGTAAACCAAGTAATTAGCTCAAAATCAACTACTCATGAATAAGACAATCAACATTAATTTAGGCGGATTTTTCTTTCACATTGATGAAACTGCTTATCAAAAATTAAAAAAATATTTAGAATCTATTGCTAAATCTTTGAGTGATGATCCTCAAGGAAAAAACGAAATTATTGCTGACATTGAAGCAAGAATTAGCGAATTGTTATCAGAAAAAATAACAGATTCAAGACAAGTGGTTAATGACCAAGATATTGATGATATCATCAAAATAATGGGACAACCTGAAGATTATGCTGATGGTGATGAAACATTTAAAGAGACAAACTTTTCGTATCAAACAAATTACAATGCTACCAAAAAATTATTTAGAGATGGTGAAGATAAAATGCTAGGTGGTGTTGCATCTGGAATGGCTCATTATTTAAACATAGATACAATTTGGATTCGTTTAGCATTCATATTTTTTGCAATTCCTGGTGGATTTGGTTTCATAACATACATCCTTTTGTGGGTTTTATTACCTGAAGCAAAAACAACTGCCGAAAAATTGCAGATGGAAGGAACTCCTGTAAATATTGATAATATCGAAAGAAAAATTAGAGAAGAATTCAATAATGTTTCTGAAAATTTGAAAGATGTTGCCAACAAAGCTTCCGATAAATTGAAAGAAGGAGCCAATGAAATTTCAGAAAAATTCAATTCTGCATTTTCTGGAAAGCAAAAAAAAAATAATGGATTTCAAGAAATTTTAGATGTCATTGTTTCTATCATTCAAACATTTTTTAAAGTCATAGGCAAAATTATTGGAGTGTTCTTCATCATTATTGCAGCATCTGTAATAATATCATTAATTATTGGAGGATTTTCTATTGGAAGTTTAGAGTGGTTGAATGTTGATGGAAATTTTTTACATTATCCACCATTCTTTTATGATTCTGTTATTCCAAGTTGGTTATTAACAACATTTGGGCTTTTCCTAATTGGGATTCCGTTTTTGTTATTATTCATTTTAGGATTGCGAATGTTGTCTAGCAACATCAAAAATATTGGTAAAGCTGCATCATTAACCTTGTTAGGAATTTGGATTGTGTCTTTGCTAGGAATGATTTTTGCTGGATTAGATTTTGCAACTTCATATGCACAAAATGGTGAAATTACTGAGAAAAATCAACTCCAAATTATAGCAAATGACACCTTATTTGTAAAACTAAAAAATGACGAAACCATTCTATTCAGACATAATTTAAGGAGAAGTTCTCAAAAAGAAGAGGTCTTTATTAATGGAAAAAAAATGGCGTACTCAAATTATGTTAAAGTAGATGTCCAAAAAAGTACCAGTGAAGAAAGTTATTTTACAATCACAAAAAGTTCAAGAGGAAAAAATAAAATGAATGCAAAATCGAATGCAAAAGAGATTCAATATCATTTTACCATTGATAATAATACCTTGATTTTAGATGCCTTTTATTTGTCAGATATTAAAAATATTTGGAAAGATGAAACTATTGAAGTAACCATTTATTTACCAGAAAAAGCTACTGTTTTCTTTGATGAAAGTGCTAAAAACTTTTTATATGATGTAAAAAATGTAGATGAAATTTACGATACTGACATGGCAAATCATCATTTTATAATGACAAACTCAACCTTGAAATGTACAGATTGCGCATCTCTTTTAGAAGGCAAAAACGAAGATAGTTTGAACACTAATGAAACTAGTATGTAAAACAATTCAGTAATAAAAATCAACAATTCAGTAAGTAATTTTTAAATAACAATCATCAATCAAAGACCTTTGAAACAACAAACATAAAATTCAAAATCATGAAACTAACAATTATCAAAACAGTATCAATTCTTTTCATTACCCTATTTTTTAGCTCTTGTGGTATAGAAATGTTTAATGGTATTCGTGGAAACAACAATGTAATTACAAAAGATAGATCATCAACAGCTGAATTCTCAAAAATAAAAGTCAGTAATGGTTTGGATGTAGAGATTTTTCAGGGCAATGAAAATAAAATCATTTTAGAGGCTGATGAAAATTTACACGATATTATTTTTACAGAAATTGAAAATGGTGTTTTGCGAATTTATTCTGAAAAAAGCATCTGGAAAGCTGCATCAAAAAAAGTATTCGTAACTGTGAAAAATCTAAACGAAATTAATGCCACAAGTGGTGCTTATCTTAAAAACGACAGCACATTTAAAGCTGATACTTTGCTAGTGATTGCAACAAGTGGCGCCAATATTAATTTTGCTGTAAAAGGAAATTCAATTACTACAGTTGCAACTAGTGGTGCTGATTTAAAAGTTTCAGGATATACAAATTATCACAATGCTACAGCAACAAGTGGCGCATCAATCAAAGCAACATCCTTAGAAAGTGCTGATGTAACTGCAACTGTTACAAGTGGAGCTGATATTGATGTCTTTGCATCAGAAAGTATCAACGCAACAGCTACAAGTGGTGGTGATATTGATTATTTTGGAAATCCAAAAAAATCAACCAATAAAACTACTTCTGGAGGAAGTGTTTCAAACAAATAATTGCCAATTAAAAAATTAATCAACCAAAAAAATCGTTTTCTTGGAATTATAAAAACTCCAAGAAAACGATAAATTCAACTCATTAATTATTCATGAACTCGTTTTTAGCTCCTTTCAAAGAATCAATATTGCTTAAAATAATCATTGCCATTTTTGCGTTTTTATATTCATTTATCATGAATGCACAAGTCGAAAAATCAACGGATTTATTTAAAATTCTAGCTGCAAAAGACAGCATTCTTTTTGAAAGAACTTTTAACAAATGTGAAATTGAAAAACTTGACCCAATTATTGCTGAAAATTTTGAGTTTTATCATGATGTTGTTGGTATTCAAAACAAGGCTGAGTTTGTAAATGCAGTAAAAAATAATATCTGTAAAAACCCAGGAAATATGAAAAGAAACCTAGTATTTGGCAGTTTAGAAGTATTTCCATTGCTGAATAATGTTGAAATTTATGGAGCCATTCAAACTGGCAAACACACGTTTCAAGAAAAACAACAAGGCAATTTTAAAACTGTAGGAATTGCCAATTTTACTCACGTTTGGATTTTAGAAAACAAGCAATGGAAACTAAAAAGAGTATTGAGCTACAACCATTTACCTTACACAGAATAGCATTTCATTATAAAAATTACTAATACTTGGTTTTATTAGTTTACTTGGTAAGTCGTCGTTTTGCAAAAAACGGCGCTTACTTTTTTGTGAGATATTCTTCAATATCAGCAATATGATGCTGCAAAGCTTGATTGGAAATATGGATTTCTTTAATCAACAAAGCCAAAGAAAGGATTAATAAAATCAATGCCAATCCAAAAATGTAGGCCGCAAAAATATCTTCATCTACATATATCAAAAACATCGTTAATACACATAATAACAAACTCGAAATTCCGAAAATTTGCATCCATTTTGTAAGTTGTAAACGCTTTTTTAAATTTTGAATTTGACGCAACAAGGAATCGTTTCTTTTTTCTAAATACTTATCATGCAAATTTCTAATCACTGCTGCGTAAGCCAAAAATCGATTTGTATATGCCAGCATAATCAATGAAATCGCAGAAAATAATAAAGCTGGCGTTGTTAGTGTAATTGTTTCCATGGTTCAAAATTAAACATAATTTCATCAAATAATCCGATGTTTTTTTATGTATTTTTGAATCATGAAAAAAATGATATTATTCCTATTTATTGGATGTTCTCTCGGAATTTCCGCCCAAAAAATGCACAAAGATTTTGTGTATTTGAAAGATATTGATGAAAGTATCCAAACAGAACTTCGTTATTTCTCGAATCAAAATTTTATTGGAAAACCGATTGATGGATATCAAAAAGATTGTGTAATTTTAACAAAACAAACTGCAGAAGCTTTGCAAAAAGTACAAGCAATCTTGAAAAAAGAAGGCTTAAGTTTAAAAGTTTTTGATGCTTACAGACCTCAACAAGCTGTCAATCATTTTGTAAGATGGGCAAAAGTGTTGAATGACACTTTGATGAAAAATGAATATTATCCAAAAGTACCAAAATCACAATTATTTCAATTGGGATTTATTGCTTCAAAATCAGGACATACCAGAGGAAGTACAGTTGATTTAACTTTGGTAAACATCAAATCAGGCAAAGAACTTGACATGGGAAGTGCTTATGATTTTTTCGGCGAAGAATCGCATCCTTTTTATAAAAAAATCACCAAAAAACAACAAGAAAATCGTTTGTTTTTGCGCAAAATCATGCTCGAAAATGGTTTCAGTCCTTATGATAATGAATGGTGGCATTTTACCCTAAAAAACGAACCATTTCCTGATACGTATTTCAATTTCCCAATTCAATAAAGTTTTAACAGTATTTAAACTTAGTCTTAAAAATTAGGCATTATTTTTGTGTTTCACTGAGAAACAAATCCTTATGAACTATTCACTTTTTAAATTTACATTTTTTTCACTCCTCTTTTTTGCTACATCAATTACATTTTCACAAGTTGATGGAAACAATGGAAATGAATCAGGTGAAAAGAAAAAAGTGGTCATTTTAAACAAGGCAAAAGAAGTTAAAAAGCCTGAAGTTATTGACTTAAATAGCGAAAACGGATTTAAAAAAGCTTTTGAAAAAGAACAAGAAAAGCTAAAAAAACAACAAGATGAAGACCTCAGCAAAAAAGGAATTTTAACACAAGCAAAATTGAATGAAGAACGGTTTTTAAAATCATTCAAAAAAATAAATGGTCAATACATCATCCCAAAAATCGACCAAGATTTAGGAAGTTTTAGAACTTCATCACAAAGTGTCAACATCATTTGCAGAGATTATCAATATCCTGATGGAGATAGAGTAACCATTTTTGTGAATGATATTCCAGTAATCTACAACATTACCTTACAAGAAAGTTGGCAAAAATTCAATATTCCATTAGAAGTTGGCATCAATAAAATTCAAATTTTAGCGTTGAATCAAGGAACTTCTGGACCAAACACCGCTGCTTTTAAAGTTTTTAATGATGCAGGCATGCTTATTTCTTCGAGCGAATGGAATTTAGCAACCGATGCAAAAGCAACATTAATCATTGCAAAAGACAAATAAAAAAGCAACGAAATCGTTTGCGGGAAAAATCCCAAAATCAAGTTTTTTTATTGTTTATAAAACCGCTATTTTTGTATTTCGATTTTAAAAATACTATTTTTTAATTTACACTATTTTCAACAATATCAAGAATGAAAAAAATCACCAAACAAACCTATTTAGATTGGTACAAAGACATGCTTTTTTGGCGCAAATTCGAAGATAAATTAGCTTCGGTTTACATCCAACAAAAAGTAAGAGGTTTCTTGCATTTATACAATGGTCAAGAAGCTATTTTAGCAGGTGCATTACATGCTATGGATTTGTCAAAAGATAAAATGATTACTGCTTACAGAAATCACGTTCAACCAATTGGAATGGGTGAAGATCCCAAAAAAGTAATGGCTGAATTGTATGGAAAAGCAACAGGAACATCTAAAGGAATGGGAGGTTCTATGCATATTTTTTCAAAAGAATTTGGTTTTTATGGTGGTCATGGAATTGTGGGTGGTCAAATTCCTTTAGGTGCAGGAATTGCTTTTGCAGATAAATACAAAGGTAGTGATGCTGTAACCTTAACTTGTTTTGGTGATGGTGCTGCAAGACAAGGTTCTCTACATGAGGCTTTTAACTTAGCAATGTTGTGGAAATTACCCGTAATTTTTATTTGTGAAAACAATGGTTATGCCATGGGAACTTCTGTAGAAAGAACTGCAAATCATGGTGATATTTGGAAACTTGGTTTAGGATATGAAATGCCTTGTGGACCTGTAGATGCCATGAACCCAATAAAAGTTGCTGAAGCTGTTGATGAAGCTATTCAAAGAGCAAGACGTGGTGATGGACCTACATTTTTAGAAATGAAAACCTACAGATATAGAGGACATTCTATGTCTGATGCACAACATTACAGAACAAAAGAGGAGGTTGAAGAATACAAAAAAATAGATCCAATTACACAAGTGTTGGATATCATCATTGAAAATAAATACGCAACTGACGATGAAATTGCTGCTATTGATAAGCAAGTAAAAGACATGGTTGCAGAATGTGAAAAGTTTGCTGAAGAATCTCCATATCCTGAAACACAACAAATGTATGATATGGTTTATGAGCAAGAAAATTATCCTTTTATAAGTTAAGATATGGCTACAGTTATAAATATGCCCAGATTGAGTGACACCATGGAAGAAGGTGTTGTTGCAAAATGGTTAAAAAAAGTGGGAGACAAAGTAGAGGAAGGTGAAATTTTGGCAGAAATTGAAACTGACAAAGCCACTATGGAATTTGAATCTTTTCACGAAGGAACCTTGTTACATATTGGTATTCAAGAAGGTGAAACTTCGCCCGTTGATAAATTATTAGCGATTATTGGTGAAGAAGGTGAAGACATTTCTGGACTTTTAAGTGGTGCTGCTGAAACTCCAAAAACAGAGGTAAAAGAAGTTTCAAACGAAACTCCAAAAAGCGAAACTCCTGTTGAAAAATCAGCTCCAAAAGCTGCTGTAATTCCTGATGGTGTTCAAGTAATTACCATGCCACGTTTAAGTGATACCATGACTGATGGAACTGTGGCAACTTGGTTGAAAAAAGTTGGTGAAGAAGTTTCTGAAGGCGATATTTTAGCTGAAATTGAAACTGACAAAGCTACTATGGAATTCGAATCTTTCTACGAAGGAACCTTATTACATGTAGGAATTCAAGAAGGAGAAACTGCTCCTGTTGATAGTTTATTGGCTATTATTGGCCCAAAAGGAACAGATGTTTCAGGAATTATTGCTGGAGATTTTACAGTTAGCAGTGAAACTGCAAGCGAAAAAACTCCTGAAAAATCAGTAGAAAAACCCGCTGAAGTTTCAAACGATGCAACTTCAACTGTTACCTCAACAACTTCAAACGGACGCATTTTTGCATCGCCTTTGGCAAAGAAAATTGCTTCCGATAAAGGTATCAATTTGTCAGATGTAAATGGTTCTGGAGAAAATGGACGAATTGTAAAAAAAGATATCGAAAACTTTACGCCTGCTACAAAAGTAGTAGAAGCTCCAAAAACTGAAAGCGCAAAATCAACTGTAACTTTTGTTGCTTCAGGTGAAGAAAAATCAGAAGAAGTTAAGAATTCTCAAATGCGAAAAGCAATTGCGAAATCATTAGGAAATTCTAAATTTACTTCTCCAGATTTCAGCTTAACTATTGAAGTTGATATGGATAATGCCATGAGTTCTAGAGCGCTTATCAATGCAATTCCTGATACCAAAGTTTCGTTCAATGATATGGTTGTAAAAGCATGTGCAATGGCGTTGCAAAAACATCCACAAGTAAATACTTCTTGGACAGAAAATAACACAATTTATCACAGTCATATTCATGTTGGTGTGGCAGTTGCTGTAGAAGATGGATTGCTAGTTCCTGTTATCAAACACACGAATCAATTGAGTTTAACTCAAATTGGAGCGGCTGTAAGAGAATTAGCTGGAAAAGCAAAAAATAAGAAAATTACGCCTGCAGAAATGCAAGGAAGTACGTTTACCGTTTCTAATTTAGGAATGTTCGGAATTGATAATTTTACATCAATCATCAATCAGCCAAATTCAGCAATTTTATCAGTTGGTGCTATTGTTGAAAAACCTGTGGTTAAAAAGGGACAAATTATGGTTGGAAATACTATGAAATTGACATTAACTTGCGATCACAGAACTGTTGATGGTGCTGTTGGTGCTCAGTTTTTACAAACATTAAAAACATTTATCGAAAATCCAGTAACGATGTTAGCATAGTTTTTTGGATGCGTAAAACTAAAAAAGCTCGATTTGAAAATTCAAATCGAGTTTTTTTTATAGAATTACTTTTAAAAAAACAGCTTAGAATTAGTTTCTTTTTTGTTGAAAAAGCCAATCATACATGGCATCTTGATGAAAAAGACGCTCAACACTTCCATGATTTCCTCCATTGATGACAGAAAAAATAAGTTTCCCATTATCATCACATTTTTTGATGGCATCTACTACAATTTTTGATTCAGAAATTGGCACAATAAAATCATTATCTCCATGTTGAATCCAAAGTGGAATGGTGCTTAATGTACACGCATCTTTTACATATCCACCACCACAAATAGCAACAGCTGCTGTGATTTTGTCTGCGTATTTTCCAGCAAAATGAAGCGTTCCATAACCACCTAAACTCATTCCACAAACATAAATACGAGTAGTATCAGTATTGTAATTTTTTTGAACAAATTCTAAAATTTCCAACACTTTATCAGGATTCCAACTTCCTTTTGCCAACTGAGGAGCCACCACAATTGCAGAAATTTCTCTGCCTCTTTCCATGGCTCTGAGCACGCCATATCTTTTTACACGATTCAAATCTGTACCAGAAAGACTTCTTCCATGCAGAAATATCAAAATGGGTTGTTTCTCTGTTTTTTCAGCTTCTGGAACGTGAATCCAAAAAGGGTAGGTTGTTTTGTCAGTAATCGTTTTCAATTGCGAAAACCCAACAAAAAAAGTAAACAAAAAGAAAAATGTAGTGATATGGTTTAATTTCATTTGCTGGAAATGGATTTTAAAAAATTGGCTGTGAAAGTACAAAAAAGCGACTTGAGTTGGAGATTGTATTGCAAAAAATAAAAGGGTGTTTTTCCTGTTGGTTTTTTGGGTGAAATGAACGAACTTCGCTAATGACTGATTTAAGTTATTGAAATCAGGTTATATTATTTTAAGTTGAATAAAATTTTTAAAAATTAAAATAATGGAATTATCAAAATATAGTTATTTATTAGCGTATATTGATTCGTCTGAAAATATTTTTGGTAACGCTACTGGCTTTTTAATTAAGAATAACAATTTAGCATATTTATGTTCTAATGTTCACGTTTTATTTGGAATTTCAGTAGATGATTTGACTGTCTATAAAGATTTAATTGGTTATGGTAACTATAAAATCTCTTTAAGATACAGAGATAAAAGTGGAACATATCATCTTTTTGATACTGAAATAGATAAAAAAAGAAATTTTTATAAAGAATTTCTTTTTCCTAAAATGCTTGACTTATTTATTTATCCTTTACCTGAATTACCAAAAAATGGAGAATTTAACTATATAAATGAGGATTTTGAAATTGAAAGTTCTGAAGAAAATAAAAAAATTGTTGCATTAGGTTATCCATTTTTAGATTGGCTAAATGAAAAAAACATTCTAAAAAGAATTTGCAGAACAAAATCAGGTTCTACAATTGGAAATTTGACAGAAAATGGAAGGCGAATTAACACATCTTTGTATGTTGAATCAGGAATGTCTGGATGTCCAATTTTTTCTTTATCTGAAAATAATGGACAAACTATTTATAAGTTTATAGGAATTGGAGATGGATTTGACCCAAAGACTAATCATTCTTTTATAACTCGTTTTTATGGTTCTGAGCCAAACAGGAAAATATTTACTGAATAAAATATTTTTTTAATATAGTGGTTAAAGTTCAATATCTGAAAATTATTAGGTATTTTCAACACAAACAATATCAAAAAAAAACGCTTGGAAATTCCAAGCGTTTTATCATTTTATAAAAATAGTATCTTTTAAAAATCCTGATTCAAATCCCAAGATTCCAGAATATCTTTTAAGGTACTGATAAACATCCCACCAAGTGCACCATTTACCACTCTGTGATCATACGAATGTGACACAAACATTTTTTGTCTGATTCCGATAAAATCACCCTCAGTAGTTTCAATCACAGCAGGCACTTTTCTGATAGCTCCCAAAGCCAAAATTGCCACTTGTGGTTGATTGATAATAGGTGTTCCCATCACAGAACCAAAACTACCAACATTGGTAACAGTGTACGTTCCATTTTGAATTTCATCTGGTTTTAGTTGATTGATTCTTGCTCTGTTTGCCAAATCATTTACTTGTTTTGTCATACCCACCAAATTCAATTGATCTGCATTTTTAATTACAGGAACAATGAGATTCCCATCTGGTAAGGCAGCAGCCATTCCTAAATTGATATTTTTTCGTTTGATGATTTTATCACCATCAACTGTAATATTAATCATTGGATATTTTTTGATGGTTGATGCTACAGCTTGCATCAAAATCGGTGTAAAAGTCAACTTCTCTCCCTCTCTTTTAAAGAAAGCATCTTTCACTTTATCACGCCATTTTACAATATTGGTAACATCAATTTCAATAAACGATTGCACATGAGCCGAAGTTTGCACAGAATCTACCATGTGTTTGGCAATCAATTTGCCCATTCTAGACATTTCGATAATTTCGTCACCACCATTTACAGAAACTGGAACTTTTGGTTGTTCTTTTGGCGTGCTTTCTACAACTTTTTTCGGAGTTTCGACTTCTTTATTAGTTGTTTTAGGAGCAGATTTTTTATTGGCTACAAACTGTAAAATATCTTCTTTGGTAACTCTGCCTTCTTTTCCTGAACCTTCAATATTTTCCAAATCTTCCATAGAAATACATTCTGTTTGTGCGATATTTCTCACTAAAGGCGAATAGAATTTTCCAGAATCAGAAGTTTTTAAAATAGGAGTTGCCACAATTTCAGCAGCTTTTTCAATTGTTTTTTCAACTTCTTGAACCTCTTTTGGTTCTTCAACAACGGTTTTTGCAACAGTTGTTGGATTTACATCAGCACTTGTTTCAATAATAGCAATGGTTTCGCCAACTTGAACTATAGCATCTTTTTCAAATAAAATTTCGATTAAAGTTCCTGAAACTTCACTTGGGACCTCAGAATCTACTTTGTCAGTTGCAATTTCTACAACAGCCTCATCCATTTCAATAGTGTCGCCAACTTCTTTTAACCAAGAAGTGATGGTTGCTTCAGCAACACTTTCGCCCATTTTCGGTAACTTAACTTCAAATCTTGCCATGTAATTCTGATTTTTCTAATTGCAAAAATACAAAAAAAGGGATGACATTTTTTGAAAAAAGAATTGAAAATTGAAAGATTTTTCGAAATAAAATTATCGTATTAACAATTTATTATGGTTTTACACATAAAAAGTTATCAAATAAACAATGAAAATCCCGTTTTGTAAAAAAATAAAAAAACTAAATCCAATTCTTTGGATTTTTTAGAACGCTGATAAGTTTTGCTTCTTCTGAATTTTCTACAGGATGAACATCATATTTCCATTGCACTTTTGGTGGCAAACTCATCAAAATACTTTCAATTCGTCCGTTTGTTTTTAATCCGAAAAGTGTGCCTTTATCATGTACCAAATTGAATTCTACATAACGACCTCTTCTGATTTCTTGCCAATCTTTTTGCTGTTGATTGTAGGTGAAATTTCTTCTCTTTTCAACAATCGGAACATAACTTTCTAAAAAGTTATTGCCTATTTCTGTGACAAAATCGAATCTATTTTCTAATGAAAATTGGTCTGTTTCTTTTAAATAATCAAAAAATAATCCGCCAATTCCACGTGCTTCATTTCTGTGAGCATTCCAAAAATAATCATCACATTGTTTTTTAAATTTTGGATAAAAATCAGCATGATGTTTGTCGCAAGCAATTTTACAAACCTGATGAAAATGAGTAGCATCTTCGTCAAATAAATAATAAGGCGTTAAATCTTGTCCACCTCCAAACCATTGTGTAACTATCTCACCTTGAGAATTATACATTTCAAAATAACGCCAGTTTGCATGAACTGTAGGAACAAATGGATTTGTTGGATGCAACACCAAACTCAAACCACAGGCAAAAAAATTGCCTTCTTTTACTCCAAATTGATTTCGTAAAACTTCAGGCAATTCTCCATGAACAGCAGAAATATTTACTCCGCCTTTTTCAAAAATAGCTCCATTTTCAATCACTCTTGTTTTGCCTCCTCCACCTTCTTCACGTTGCCAAATATCTTCTTTGAATTTGGCTTTTCCATCGATTTTTTCTAAAGTAGAAGTGATGGAATTTTGTAAATTTTCGATGTAATTGTAGAATTTATTTTTCATAAACAAGCTCGTGTTTGTCATGCAACAATTTGATGGTATTTACAGTGGCAGCTGTTACTGATAATGGCAACACTAAAATAATTCCAACAACAGGAATTAATAAAAACAACATAAAAACAATGCCATTTCCAATGGCAAAACCTTTGTTTCTTTTTACGAAACTGATGCTTTCTTTATACGTTAAATGACGCTCTAAGGTATAATCCATATTGCCAAAACCAGCATAATATGCTTGAACTAACAGCAATAAAATGGTGGAAAAAATATTAATTATTGGAATAAATTTCAATAACAAAATAGGAATACTTATCAATAATTCTCTCAATAAATTTCGGATATTGATGCTGATTCCTCTCCATAATTGACTTAAAAAAGAAGTTTTTCTATGTAAATGAGAAACATCTCCATAAAAATGTGCTTCAATTTTTTCGGAAACTGGACTCATAAATGGCGCAGAAAATGCCATGATGATGTGTTTGTAAAGAATAAATCCTAAAAAAATGATAATGATTGCGCCCACAAAATTACTGATGGCTGTAAATCCTTCTTTTCCCCAATCCCAAATCCAAGCTTTTGATATAAAACTACCAATATTATCAGACAAAACATAGGCTTCAATTCCGATAAAAATAGCAGTTAAAATACTGATCAAAACAGGAATCACAAAATATTTCCAAAGTTTCAATTTTGAAATTAATGCAAAAGCTCCTCCATAAGCTTTGATTCCAAGAACGATATTTTTAATCATAATCCTATCCTTAATCCTTTCCAAAGGAAAGGAAATTCTTATGTTTTAAATTTACATTTTTTCCTTTTATCAGGATTAAAATGCGCTTTTATATTCCTTTACAGCATCAACAAAAGCTTTCGCATTTTCGAGTGGAATGTTGGGTAAAATTCCATGACCTAAATTCACAATATATTTGTCTTTTCCGAATTCATTGATCATTTGATGTACCATTTTTTTGATTTCAGCAGGTGGAGATAACAATCTTGCAGGATCAAAATTCCCTTGCAACGTGATATTTCCTCCTGATAAGTAACGTGCATTTCGTGCTGAACATGTCCAATCTACACCCAAAGCTGAAGCTCCAGATCTTGCCATAGTATGCAATGCAAACCAGCAACCTTTTCCGAAAGCAATTACTGGAATATTATCTTTTAAAGCATCAATAATTTGTTGAATGTATTGCCAAGAAAACGTTTCGTAATCTGTTGGTGATAACATACCTCCCCAAGAATCAAAAATTTGAACTGCATCAACTCCAGCTGCAACTTTTGCTTTTAAATAAGCAATAGTTGTATCTGTAATTTTTTGTAATAATGCATGTGCCACAACAGGATTTGTAAAACACAATTCTTTGGCTTTGTCAAAGGTTTTTGAACCTTGACCTTGCACACAATAACATAAAATTGTCCATGGTGAACCTGCAAAACCAATCAACGGAATTTCGTTGTTGAGTTTTTCTTTGGTCATTTTTATAGCTTCCATAACGTAACCCAATTCTTGGTTTACATCAGGAATAATAACGCTGTCTAAATCTTTTTGATTTCGAATTGGATTGGGCAAATAAGGTCCGAAATTAGATTTCATTTGCACTTCAATATTCATGGCTTGTGGCACCACCAAAATATCTGAAAATAAAATGGCAGCATCCATACCAAACCTACGAATGGGTTGCACTGTAATTTCTGATGCTAATTCGGGAGTTTGGCAGCGTGTAAAGAAATCATATTCTTCTTTAATCGCCATAAATTCGGGCAAATAACGTCCTGCTTGACGCATCATCCAAACTGGAGGTCTTTGAACAGTTTCGCCTTTTAAGGCTCTTAGAAATAAGTCGTTTTTAATATGATTGCTATTAGCCATTAGTTGTTAGCTTTTAGTTTAGTGATAAGTTTATTAATCATTTCTGATTTATATTTAATTTTCCATTTGAGAAACAGCTAACATCGATTTATCAACAGCATTCGCAAATATTTTAATATCTTTTTCTGAAATTGCCGATGATAAAAACCAAGCTTCAAATTGAGAAGGAGGTAAAAAGACTCCGTTTTTAATCATTTCCCAAAAGAAAACTGCAAACTTTTTGGTATCTGAAGTTTGTGCATCTTTAAAATTGGTTACTTGATTTTTTGTGAAAAAAGGATTCATCATAGAACCAAATCTGTTTACTACCAAATCTACATTGTATTTTTTGGCAGTTTCTAACAAGATTACCTCTAAAATTGCGCCAATTTCATCAAACTTTTGATACGGATTTTGTCTTTTCAATTCGGTTAATGTTGAAATTCCTCCCGCCATTGCAATTGGATTTCCACTCAAAGTTCCTGCTTGATACATGCCACCTAAAGGTGCTACTTTTTCCATGATTTTATTTCTTGCTCCATAAGCGCCTACTGGAAATCCACCTCCAATTACTTTTCCTAAACAAGTAATATCTGCTTCAACTCCCAATAATTCTTGAGCGCCACCAAATTTCGAACGAAATCCTGTCATTACCTCATCAGCAATTAACAAAGCTCCTTTGCTTGTTAAAAAATCTTTCAATTCTTTTAAAAAATTATCTTGTGGAATTGCAACTCCCATATTTCCACAAATAGGCTCAATAATTACGGCTGCAATATCATCATGATTTTCAAAATGTGCTTTTACACTTTCTAAATTATTGTATTCTGCAATCAAGGTATTTTTCACTGCACCTTCTGGAACGCCCAAACTTCCAGGTAAACTCAACGTTGCTAAACCAGAACCAGCTGCAACCAACAAAGCATCTTGATGTCCATGATAACATCCAGAAAATTTTATGATTTTATCTTTTCCTGTAAATGCTCTTGCCAAACGAATGCCACTCAACACAGCTTCTGTTCCCGAATTTACAAAACGAACTTTGTCCATCCCAGGAAAAGCATCACATACAATTTTTGCTAATTTGATTTCATTTTCAGTTGATGCTCCAAAAGAATAGCCATTTTTTAATGCCTTGTGAACTGCTTTTTGGACTTTTTTATGACGATGTCCAATAACCATTGGACCATAAGACAATACCAAATCTAGATATTCATTTCCATCAACATCAATGATTTTGGAACCTTTTGCTTTTTTGATAAACAACGGATTTCCACCAACAGAAGCAAATGCTCTTACAGGAGAATTTACAGCTCCAACAAGATTTACCAATCCTTTTTCGTATAGTTTTTGCGATTTTGAGAATTTCATTTTTTTTAGCTTTTGGTTTTTTGCTGATAGCCATTAGCAAATTACTAATACCTAAAAACCGAATATTATTTATTTAAAACCTTTGCTGCTTCTTTTGCAAAATAGGTGATGATAATGTCTGCTCCAGCTC
Organism: Polaribacter gangjinensis; assembly: GCF_038024125.1. Taxonomy (NCBI): domain Bacteria; kingdom Pseudomonadati; phylum Bacteroidota; class Flavobacteriia; order Flavobacteriales; family Flavobacteriaceae; genus Polaribacter; species Polaribacter gangjinensis. The sequence goes on along the minus strand of NZ_CP150662.1, from coordinate 2,841,479 downwards.
TTTTCATGGATAACAAACTTTCCATCATGACTTTTTCACCATCTATCCAACCTTTTTCAGCAGCAGCTTTGATCATGGCATATTCACCACTTACATTATAACAAGCAATGGGTCTGTCAAAATTATTTTTCAAATCGCGAATGATATCTAAATAAGACAAAGCTGGTTTTACCATCAAAATATCTGCGCCTTCTTCATCATCAAAAGTGGCTTTTCGTAAACCTTCTTCTCTATTTGCAGGATCCATTTGATAAGTTTTTCTGTCACCAAAAGTAGGTGCAGAATCTGCTGCATCTCTAAAAGGTCCGTAAAAAGCTGAAGCATATTTTACAGAATATGCCATAATTGGCAAATCAGCAAAACCTGAATTATCTAAAGATTGACGAATCATATCAATAGTTCCATCCATCATTCCAGAAGGAGCAACCATGTCAACGCCCGCTTTTGCATGCGAAATAACTTGCTTGGCAATATTTACCAAAGTTGCATCATTATCAACATCATTTTCGTGAATGATTCCACAATGTCCGTGAGAAGTATATTCACAAAAACAAACGTCTGTAATTACATATAAATTAGGATAATTTTGCTTGATAAAACGGATCGCTTTTTGCATAATTCCGTTTTCGTTCCATGTTTCTGTGCCTTCATCATCTTTGGTTGATGGAATTCCGAATAACAACACAGCAGGAATTTTTAAAGCAACAACTTCATCCAATTCTATAGCAATTCTATCCAAAGAAAAACGTTTTATTCCTGGCATTGAAACGATTTCTGTTTCGATATTGGTGCCTTCTTCAATAAAAAGTGGATAAATAAAATCGTTCACAGAAAGTGATGTTTCTCTAACCAACTTTCTGATAGCATCCGTTTTTCTGAGTCTTCTGGTTCTAAACACTATAATTAGTTTAAAAATTTAAGTTGTAATAAAATGGTTTTTAACTAATGTTAGCAAACTTTCAACGTCTGGTGAGTTGGCTACTTGCACATTTTTAAAATATTTTTTTGCCACATCTGCAGTAGATTCTCCAATGCAAAAAGCAACTTTATCTGGATCATTTTTTTTCAAATAACTTTCAATTCCTGATGGACTATAAAACAACACTCCTGAAACATCATCTGCAATTTTCAAAGGACTTAACATGGTTTTATACGCCTCAATTTCAGTTAATTGAATGTTTTTTTGATGCAAATAAGCAGGTAAAATCTCCATTCTGATGTCACTACAAAAATAAGTTACTTCTTTGTTTTTTAGATTTTTAACTAAATACTCAGCCAATTGCTTTGCATTTTTTGCAACGAAAGTTACTTGTCCTATAGATGTTTCTATCATTTTTTTTGTTCTTCGACCAACACAATAAATATTTTTGAAATTGATTTCACTTTTGGTAAATGAATTTAAAATAGATTCAACGCCATTTTGACTAGTAATAACGACATTTTCGATTTCTTCTTTCATCACTTTTGGAGCAATTCTATTGAAACGAATTTTGATAAAATCGCTATCTTGAATTTCAATAGTTCTTGGAAGTAATTTTTTTTGAGCTTCTGAAAGTTTTTTGGTAGAATAGACAATTTTCTTAGTGATGGTAACTTCTTGGTCTTCCATCATCAATTCTTTACCTCCTTTATTGATAATAAAATCTGCGCAATCTTTTGCCAAATATCTGTGGCGTCCTAAAGGATTTGTTTTGGTAACAGTGATTTTTTTAGAACCGTCCTTTTTTAACAAAATTCCCTTAAAATTTATTTCTTGGGTTTTTTGATCAACATATGCTAACGCTCCAATTGGAGCTGTACAACCACCTTCTAAAAGATGTAAAAATTCACGTTCAATTCCTACACAAACTTGGGTTTCATAATCATTCAATTTTGAACAAGCTTCTTTGACAAAAGAATCACTTTCTAAACAAGAAACCATAATTGCACCTTGTGCAGGCGCGGGAATCATCCATCCCAAATTGATTGCTCCAGCAGGTCTTTTACCCAATCTTTCCAATCCTGCTGCTGCAAAAACAGCTCCATCCCAATCGTTATTTTCTAATTTTTCTAATCTTGAATTTACATTTCCACGCAAATCAACGACTTTGTGAGTTGGATAACGATTGAGCCATTGTGCTTTTCTTCGCAAACTTCCTGTAGCAATTGTTCCTTCTGGCTGACCAAAAAATTCTTCTGTTCCTTTTAAAACGAGAATATCATTGTAATTTGCTCTTTTTAAAACAGCAGCTTGTACAATTCCTTGTGGCAAAACTGTTGGCACATCTTTCATAGAATGAACTGCAATATCAATTCGTTTTTCTAGTAAAGCAATGTCTAAATTTTTGGTAAAAATTCCTGTAATTCCTAATTCATACAAAGGTTTGTCTAAAACAATATCTCCAGTAGATTTTATAGGAACTATCTCTGTTTCAAAGCCTAAAGCCTCTAACTCTTTTCGCACTTTATGAGCTTGCCAAAGTGCTAATTGGCTGTCACGAGTTCCTATTTTTATAATTTTTTGCATGAAATTATTTTAAGATTGAAATACTTTGTTGATCAATTGAATGCTTTGCGCAACAGAAATATCATCCTCTTTTAAATGTTTTACGAATTGAGTAGTAATTTTTTGGATAATTCGTGAAGTTAAAATTTCTGCCTGATTTTCGTCAAAATTAGGCAATTTCTTTTTTTGAAAGTTAATTTCGTCGTTTTTAATGGATTCCAAAGAATTTTTCAATGCAGTAATTGTTGGCGCCAATCTTCTGTGATTTTGCCAATCTGTAAATTCTTTGGTATGAGTTTCGATAATTGCCTCAGCTAAAGGAATTTCTTGCTGACGAATTGCCAAAGTTTCATCCGTAATTTTTGAAAGTTCATCAACATTTACCAACTGCACATCAGAATAGTCTTGTACATCTAAAGCCACATTTTCTGGCATCGATAAATCTAAAATCAATAATTTTTTATTTGGTGAAATATGATTTTTAGTAATTGTTGGTTTTTCAGCTCCTGTTGAAACGATTAAAACATCGGCTTTTTCGATTTCTAAAGACAAATTTTCGATAGTTGCTGTTCTGATGGATGAAAAATCTTTAACGAATTCAGTTGCCTTTTCTTCAGTTCTGTTAATCAAACAAACATCGTTGATATCTGTATACTCTGTTAAGTTTTTACAAGTATGTTTTCCCATTTTGCCCAAACCAAAAACCAAGATGTTTTTAGAATTGTAATCTGGTAAATTTTTAGTGATGTATTTTACAGCAGCATACGAAACTGAGGTTGTGCCTGAGCTTAACATGGTTTCATTTTTCACTTTTTTACTGGCTTGCAATACACTATTCATCAATCGCTCAACATAAGCGTTTGTAGTTTTCATCTTTTTTGCCAACTTGAAAGCTTGTCTTAATTGACCAACTATTTCATAGTCGCCCAAAATCTGACTCTCTAAACCTGTACCAATTCTGAATAATTGATTTATTGCTTCTTGGTTTTTATAAACATTAGAAAACTTTGCAAATTCTTGAATAGAACCTTCTGTAAATTCGCACAACAATTCGATTAATTGACATGGACGTTCAGCAAAACCGGTAATTTCTGTTCTATTGCAAGTTGAAAGCACAAATATCCCTTCAAAACCTCTTTGATTTGCAAGCTTTAATAACGCAATCTGATTTTCTTTTGATAAAGAAAATTTGCCACGAATAGCAGCGTCTGCTTTTTTGTAGCTGACACCTATATTGTAAAAATGCTGTTGTTTACTCTCTTGCATATTTTCTAAAAAACGCACAAAAATAAAAAGTTCATTCAGAAAAAAGTGTCGCGGAAAGTACTTTTAATAACGTTGGATGTTTTTTAGGAAAATTTTATAATTTAAACCCTTGTAAATCCATATTTTTGCAAGTAAATCAGGTATTTTGAATTAATTAATATAGAATGATTCTAAATAAAAGAAATCTGAAAAACAAAATTTGATATGTTTAAAAATGTCGGTGAAAGTACCATTGAAGAAATAAATTTAGAGAACGGATTTTACGTACTTCATTTTCAAAACGAAAGCTCTGAAAAACAAACCTTTGAGAGAGATATCAAAAGTACTTTCATACAAATGCACTTTTGTTTACGAGGAAATTCAAAATTTCTTTTTAACAACAGCTCCTATTCTTTTGATGTGTTGGATAATCGTTGTATTTTATTGTACAATCCTCAAAGAACATTGCCAATTAATTTAGAAATTCAGCCAAAAACAACTTTAATTTCGCTTTTAATTTCTATTGAAAAATTTCATTCGTTATTTTCAAAAGAATCAGGATACATTACTTTTTTGAGCAATGAAAATAGCAATAAAAAATATTATGATGATGCAGAAATAAAACCAACTGTTGCCATTGTTTTGCAGCAAATCATCAATTCTAATATCAATAGTTCTATCAGAGAATTGTATGTAAAGGGGAAAATTTATGAATTATTGAGTTTGCATTTTCAAAAAGATGAAGCTTCTATGGGTGAATACTGTCCGTTTTTGGTGGATGAACAAAATGTTTTAAAAATCAGAAAAGCAAAAGAAATCATCATTTCAAGAATGTCAGAACCACCTAGTTTACAAGAACTTGCAAATGAAATTGGTTTGAATTTAAAAAAATTAAAAGAAGGTTTCAAACAAATTTACGGAGATACAGTGTATAGTTTTTTGTTTGATTACAAAATGGAACACGCTCGAAAATTATTGGAAAGCAATCAATACAATGTTAATGAAGTGGGTTTGCAAGTTGGGTATAGCACAGCAAGTCATTTTATTGCTGCTTTCAGAAAAAAGTTTGGAACAACACCAAAAAAGTATGTAATGAGTTTTCAAAGTTAGACTTTAGAAGTTAGATATAAGAAGTATATAAAATGACACAACTCTCTCACAACGAACGTAAAAACAAGCAGCAAAAATTTCCAATTCATATTTTGTGTGATGCCATTAGAACTCCCGAAAACATTGGAATGTGTTTTAGAGTGGCAGAAAGTTTTGGTGTAGAAAAAATGTATTTACACGAAAGTTCTCCATTTATTGAAAATAGAAAAGTGGTAAAAACTGCCAGAAATACCATCAATCAAATTGAATGTGAATTTTATAGTGATTTTGATGAAAAAATAACGACTCTCAAACAACTTGGTTACACTATTATTGGCATAGAAATAACTGATAAAAGCATCGAAATTCAAGATTTTGATTTCAAAAATTTGAAGAAAATCGCATTAATTTTGGGCAGTGAACGCAATGGAATTTCAAATTCTAGTTTGGCAGATGCAACTATTGAAATTCCTATGTATGGAAGAAATTCGAGCATGAATGTGATTCACAGTTTGGCAATTACGTTGTATGAAATTACGAATCAAATTGCCCATCCTAACCTTCCCAAAGGGAAGGAATTAAACGGTTAAAAAAAATTATAAATAAAATTCTACTATTTCAGAATAAAAAAAAGGATTTCATCCTTTAAACTTTAAACTTTTAAACTTTTAAACCTTACTAATGAAAGGAATATTATTAAACAATTTAGGTTCACCAGATTCAACAAAAATTAAGGATGTTAAAACCTATTTGGATGAATTTTTAATGGACGAACGCGTTATTGACATTGATTATTGGAAACGTTATTTGTTGATTAAAGGAATCATTTTAAACTTCCGTCCAAAAAAATCAGCAAAAGCTTACAAAAAAATCTGGTGGGATGAAGGTTCACCTTTAGTTGTTATTTCTGAGAGATTTACTGAAAAAATCAAACAAAAAATAGATATTCCTGTTGAACTTGCCATGCGTTATGGAAGTATGAGCATGGAAAAAGGCATCAAAAATTTGGTTGATCAAGGTGTTACAGAAATCTTTTTAGTGCCTTTGTATCCTCATTATGCCATGTCATCTTATGAAACTGTGGTTGTAAAAGCAGAAGAAATTATTGCTGAAAAATATCCAAATGTAATTTTGGATGTGTTGCCACCATTTTATAACAAACCTGATTATATCAAAGCAATGAGTGATAATATTGCAAATCATTTGAAAGATTTTGAATACGATCATGTGCTGTTTTCATACCATGGAATTCCTGAACGTCATATTAAAAAATCGGATCCAACAAAAAGTCATTGCAAATTAGATGGTTCTTGTTGCGAACGAAATTCGGTAGCACATCACACTTGTTACAGACATCAATGTTTTGAAACTACAAAAGCAATTGCCAAAGAATTAGGCTTAAATGAAACAAATCATAGTAATTCTTTTCAATCAAGATTACTAAAAGATCCTTGGTTAAAACCCTATACAGATTTTGAATTGGAAAAATTTCCTGAATTAGGTAAAAAGAAATTAGCGGTTGTTACACCTGCATTTGTATCTGATTGTTTAGAAACTTTGGAGGAAATTGCAATGGAAGGAAAAGAGGAATTTTTAGAAGCTGGAGGAACAGATTATAAACACATTCCTTGTATGAACGACAATGATGATTGGGTTGATGTGATGGTTTCTTGGATTAATGATTGGAAAAGCAAGTAATTTTTAGTTTGAAACATTGCATCTCTGTAACTTTGTCTCTTTGTAACTTTTAAACTAATTTTACAAAATGGATTTTTTATACATAAAAGCACTTCACGTAATTTTTGTAATCACTTGGTTTGCAGGTTTATTTTATATTGTTCGCTTGTTTATTTATCAAGTAGAAGCTGAGGACAAAACAGAACCTGCTAAATATATTTTACAAAATCAATACAAATTGATGAGTAAAAGATTGTGGTACATAATCACTTGGCCTTCTGCTATTTTAGCGAGTATTTTTGCTTTTTGGATGTTATTTCAAAATCCATATTACCTTTCAGAACCTTGGATGTTGGTAAAACTATCTTTTGTTTTTGCCTTGTATTTGTATCATTATTCTTGTCAAAAAATATACAGTCAATTGCAAAAAGATATTATTAAATATTCCGCTTTCAAACTCCGAATTTGGAATGAAGTTGCTACCATAATTCTTTTTGCAGTTGTTTTTTTAGTGACCTTAAAAAGCGCTATCAATTGGATTTGGGGAGTTGCAGGAATCTTCGTTTTTGGAATTGTTTTGATGCTTAACATCAAATTATATAAAAGAATTCGAGAAAAAAATTCGTGGGAAAAAGAAAAATAGTTTTCAGTTATTAATTTTGAGTTTTTAGTGAATATCCAAAACTAAAAACTTAACATTCAACACTTAAAACTATCCTCTAATACTTTGCTCAAAAGGAATTCTATGTACAATACTTCTTCCTAAAGTAATTTCATCAGCATATTCCAATTCATCACCAACAGAAATTCCTCTTGCAATCGTAGAAATTTTGATATTGAATTTTTCTATTTGTTTGAAGATGTAAAAATTGGTAGTATCACCTTCCATAGTTGAACTTAGTGCAAAAATCAATTCTTTCACTTCTTCATTTGCAACTTTTTTTATCAAAGAATCAATTTTTAAATTTTGAGGTCCAATTCCTTCAATAGGTGAAATTTTACCTCCTAAAACGTGATACAATCCATTGAATTGTGACGTGCTTTCAATCGCCATAACATCTCTAATATCTTCTACAACACAAATAATTTCTGAATTTCTTTTAGGATTATTGCAAATCGCACACAAAACAGTATCTGAAATATTATGGCATTTTTCGCAATTTTTCATATCATTTCTAAGATGCAATAACGCTTCAGATAGATAAGCCGTATTTTCTTTGGGCTGTTTCAATAAATGCAGCACCAAACGCAATGCAGTTCGCTTACCAATTCCTGGCAAACGCGACATTTCATTGACAGCATTTTCTAATAATTTTGACGAAAAATCCATAGAGTGCAAAATTACAATTTCAATTGAGATTTTTAGCTATATAAATATTAAAAACTATATTCGTATCACAATTCGTAATTCATAATTTTCAATGAATCCAATACACATCATTCTTTTAATTTTCGGATATTTTTCAGTATTGATTCTGATTTCCTATTTCACAGGAAAATCTGCTAACAATGCTACTTTTTTCAAAGCAAACAATGCTTCACCTTGGTATTTAGTCGCCTTTGGTATGATTGGAGCATCACTTTCAGGAGTCACTTTTATTTCTGTACCAGGTTGGGTTGAAGCGCAAAGCATGAGTTATATGCAAATGGTTTTGGGATACATTGTTGGTTATGCAGTAATTGGATTGGTGTTATTACCTTTATATTATCGACTAAATTTAACATCCATTTACACCTATTTACAAAGTCGTTTTGGAGAGTATTCTTACAAAACGGGTGCAAGTTTTTTCCTACTTTCTAGGACCATTGGCGCTTCATTTCGATTGTTTTTAGTCGCAAATGTGTTGCAAATTATTTTGTTTGATGCATTGGGAGTTCCTTTTTGGATAACAGTTTGTATTACCATTTTATTAATTTGGATTTATACTTTTAAAGGAGGTATTAAAACGATAGTTTGGACAGATACTTTGCAAACATTATTCATGTTAATTGCAGTCGGAATTTGTATTTATACAATTGCAGATGAATTAGAAATCAGCAATATTTTTAGCTATGTTGCAGAAAGTAACTACGCTAAAATTTTCTTTTTTGAGGATATAAAAGCAAGTAATTTCTTTTGGAAACAGTTTTTAGCAGGAGCATTTGTAGCAATTGTAATGACAGGTTTAGATCAAGATATGATGCAAAAAAACCTAACATGCAGAAACTTGAAAGATGCTCAAAAAAATATGTTTTGGTTTACGATTGTACTAGTTATTGTGAATTTTTTCTTTTTGGCATTAGGGATTTTATTAACAGATTTTGCTCAAAAAAATGGCATTGATGCTCACAAAGACGGTTTATTTCCAATGGTTGCAACCTCAGGAATTTTAGGATTTACAACAGCTGTTTTTTTTATTTTAGGATTGATTGCTGCTGCTTATTCGAGTGCAGATTCTGCATTGACAGCCTTGACAACTTCTTTCAGTATAGATATATTAGAAATTGACAAAAAGAAAAATCAATCAGAACAAGAAAACATCCGAAAAAAAATACATATCCTGTTTTCAATTATCCTCATTTTAACAATTTTAATATTCAAATATTTTATAGCTGATGAAAGTGTAATTGCTAAAATATTTACGTTTGCGAATTATACTTATGGTCCACTATTAGGATTGTATGCATTTGGTTTATTCACTAAATATGCTGTAAAAGACAAATTAGTTCCTGCCATATGTTTAATTTCGCCAGTATTAACTTATTTTACAAATACTATTTTTTTGGAAATTATGAATTTTGATTTTGGTTTTGCTTTGTTAATCTTAAATGGATTTTACACGTTTCTAGGATTGTATCTCATTAAATCAAAAAAATAATTTTTCTAGTCAACTTATACATAAAATATATCATTTCAGAACATTAGATAAAATATTTTTTCTTTTTTTATGTAAATATTGAAAATTGTTTGTATGTTTGTATGTTCTTAATCCCTTAATATTTAAGGCTTTAAAAAAAGTTCTATTTTTGAGAATATTTTTCTCAAAAAAAACCATTGTGATTCCCTCGCTTTAAGGTTTTTTAAACCTTACTAGCTCACAATTTATTTTGTTAAATTAGTTAGTAAAAAAGAATAATATGACAGTTACCCCTACAAAACGTCTTATTATCTTGATTTTGGGAATTACAACAAACCTAAGTCTAGGTAATATGCCTTCAGCATCTGCAAGAAATGCAGAAACAAACAGTAATATAACTTTATTGTCTAATAATATTGAATTTGATAAACTTAATTTATCAAACGTAACTTTCAATGTTCAAAACTATCAAAATTTCAGTTGCGAATATATAATCGAAATTTCAAAAAAAGAAACTAGTTATTTGTCAATTTAGCACCATTATTTGTAGTGCTAAATTTTCATCCTGTAATTCCCCAATTTAAAAAGTAAAAATCAATCAAACAATCTTTTATAAAGGTTGAACAAAAAATGAACCCTTAAAAAAATGAGTATGAAATCAAAATTACACAAAAGCTTAATAGCCCTTTTGTTTGTTACCTATTCGCAATTTATTACAGGAAATAGCTTATTTGTGACAAAAAATAGCTTAGGTTATGAAGAATCTTCTTCTTTTTGGAATAAACACGAATCAAATTGGGATAATATTGAAAAATTCAATCAAGATTCATTTTGGAAAAAATCATCAAAAAATCTTAAAAATAAATTCGAAGATACTTTTGTCAATGAGTTGATTCCAACTGGTTCATTAGTAATCCCAATGGATAACACACTACAATCAAGTGGTGGTGTTTTCAATTTAAAAGCCTATGGTTTGGCTGTGAGATTATTACATGCAGGAATTCCTTTAAAATGGGCTATAAAATCAGGAAAAGCAAAAGATGCTATTGATTTTACTGCGAATGCAAAACGTGTTTCACCAAGCGCTTTATCTTCAGCTAGTAGAAATTTTCTTTCAGGTCCATTAATCATTGATGCTGCCAATAAAACTGCTGCTATGACAATCATTACCAATTTTGGAAATGGTGTAAATGTATATGAATTAACTGAAGATAAAACAGTTGAAATAAAACACACATTAACACATAAACCAAAAGCTGCGGTTTTAGATAATGGAGGAAATGCAAATATCCACACAGCAATATACGCAAACGCTGGTTTAATTTATGGAACTCATTATGTTGAAGATGATGCTTCAAATATCAATGGAAATTCATGTTATACTTTTGTAAGTGAACCTCACACAAAACCAAGTGACATCAATACAACTTTGGTTAACAATATAAAAACATTCTTAAATAGTGGAGGAAACTTTTTAGGACAATGTGAGGGTGTTGAAGCCTATTCTAACTCATCAAATGGTTCACTTTTAGCTACTTTTTCAAGCAAACCAGATATTGATGGCAATATTATTTATGACAATGCTGACGAACCATTTATTCAAATTCATGGAGCTTTAAATGATGAAGGGGGCTCTGTAGAATCTTTTAAATTTACATCAAATCCAGGCCTAAGAGTTGCTTACGATAGTGATGATGGAGGTAACTACAAAGCCTATGTTGGTAAATTAGCTTCATCAGGGGCAAGTGTTGGAGGTTATGTACATTATTTAGCAGGGCATAGTTATAGTTATAACAGTACAGAAGTAAATGGATTAAGAATGTTATTAAATGCATTTTTAAGACCTTCTGACAAGGTTTTAGGAGCAGAAAACAATACACCCTCAACAAATATTACTGAAAATGAAACCAAAACGTTGGTTGGCTCTCCTGCTGGCGGAACTTGGTCTATAGTTTCTGGAGGTGGTACAATCTCTGGCAATACTTATACACCTGCAAACATATCCTCAAATACAAGTGTAACTATAAGATATACCATACCTAATGGTGCTGGTTGTTCTCCTAGTTTTGCAAATGTTACTTTTACTGTAACTCCAGTGAATGAATGTGATCCTATTGCCTCTGGAAATTTAGATACTGATGGAGATGGTATTTCTGATATTTGTGATTTAGATGATGATAATGATGGAATTTTAGATACAGATGAAGGTGGAGGATGCGATAACTCAACCTATGACATAAATATACTAGGTAATTTTGGTGTAAAATCAATAAGCAATTCTGATGATGGAACTTACAATACCACTCTTTCAGGAACAAATTACACTGTTGATTTTAATGAAAGTGGAGGAACAAGCATTTCAACACAAAATCTAAGCGGATCAAATCAACAAGGGCCAATATTTAAGTTTAATGGAGGGTCTGATGATTACGGCTTTATAGATATTTCTTTTAATAATTCAATTGAAAAAGCAAATTTCAAACTTACAGATTTAGATGAAGAAGAAGAACTGACAGTACTCGTTTATGATGAAAATAATAACATCATCAATTTAGGTGGAGGCCAATACACTACAAAAGGTTCTCAAGTTTCACAAAACGGAAATGTTTTTAATTCCATAAATCCTGTAAATGTTGATGGAGATTCAAAATCTAGTGATAATGTAGGTTCAATTTTATTTGACTTTAGTGGAAAACTTGTAAAAAGAATAAAAGTTTCTATTGTTCATGACAGAGGATCATCAATAAGATTTACTCAAATTGGTGGAGTTAGTTGTGCTACAACTGATACAGACAAAGACGGAATAATTGATAGTCTTGACAATGATTCCGATAACGATGGTTGCCCAGATGCAATCGAAGGAAGTGCTAATATTTCATCTTCAAATTTAGATGTAAATAACAGAATTACAGGTGGTGTAAATGCAAATGGAATTCCTACCCTTGCTGCAGTTAATGCTACTACAGGTCAAGCTACAAATACATCTGTAACCACTGCTGAACAAATTACGATTTCTTCACCTCCAGCAAATCAAACAGTAAATGTTGGTGCAAATAGCACATTTTCTGTAACTGCAACAGCTGTAAAAACTACATCTTATAACTCTGGAACACCAAATTATAACACTCCTCCAGGGATTGTTTCTACAAATTCTTTAACATACAAATGGCTTAAAAATTCTGCCCCAAATACAACAATTTCAACATCTAACTCATTAAATCTAAATAGTGTTTCGGTTGCAAATGCTGGAAACTATACTGTTCAGATTTTTGGAGCAAATAATTCATGTTTTGAAGAGAGAACAGTTACTTTAACAGTGAATGACTTGCCTACTGCTGTCAATGATACTGCAAACGTGAATGAGGATTCTGCAAATACTTCTATTCCTGTCCTAGTGAATGATTCTTTTGGTGGGGATGGTCCGAATGTGGGTAGCATTGCTGTGCCTTCTGGTTCTTCTGCTAATGGTGGAACTGTGGTTGTGAATGATAATGGAACGCCTAATGATCCTACTGATGATACCATCTTATACTCGCCTGCTGCTAACTTTAATGGGGTGGATACTTTTGATTATACCATCACTGATGCTAATGGGGATACGTCTACAGCTACTGTAACTGTAACTGTAGCTCCTGTGAATGACTTGCCTACTGCTGTCAATGATACTGCAAACGTGAATGAGGATTCTGCAAATACTTCTATTCCTGTCCTAGTAAATGACTCTTTTGGTGGAGATGGTCCGAATGTGGGTAGCATTGCTATACCTTCTGGTTCTTCTGCTAATGGTGGAACTGTGGTTGTGAATGATAACGGAACGCCTAATGATCCTACAGATGATACCATCTTATACTCGCCTGCTGCTAACTTTAATGGGGTGGATACTTTTGATTATACCATCACTGATGCTAATGGGGATACGTCTACAGCTACTGTAACTGTTACTGTGGCTCCTGTGAATGACTTGCCTACTGCTGTCAATGATACTGCAAACGTGAATGAGGATTCTGCAAATACTTCTATTCCTGTCCTAGTAAATGACTCTTTTGGTGGAGATGGTCCGAATGTGGGTAGCATTGCTATACCTTCTGGTTCTTCTGCTAATGGTGGAACTGTGGTTGTGAATGATAACGGAACGCCTAATGATCCTACAGATGATACCATCTTATACTCGCCTGCTGCTAACTTTAATGGGGTGGATACTTTTGATTATACCATCACTGATGCTAATGGGGATACGTCTACAGCTACTGTAACTGTTACTGTGGCTCCTGTGAATGACTTGCCTACTGCTGTCAATGATACTGCAAACGTGAATGAGGATTCTGCAAATACTTCTATTCCTGTCCTAGTAAATGACTCTTTTGGTGGAGATGGTCCGAATGTGGGTAGCATTGCTATACCTTCTGGTTCTTCTGCTAATGGTGGAACTGTGGTTGTGAATGATAATGGAACGCCTAATGATCCTACTGATGATACCATCTTATACTCGCCTGCTGCTAACTTTAATGGGGTGGATACTTTTGATTATACCATCACTGATGCTAATGGGGATACGTCTACAGCTACTGTAACTGTTACTGTGGCTCCTGTGAATGACTTGCCTACTGCTGTCAATGATACTGCAAACGTGAATGAGGATTCTGCAAATACTTCTATTCCTGTCCTAGTAAATGACTCTTTTGGTGGAGATGGTCCGAATGTGGGTAGCATTGCTATACCTTCTGGTTCTTCTGCTAATGGTGGAACTGTGGTTGTGAATGATAACGGAACGCCTAATGATCCTACAGATGATACCATCTTATACTCGCCTGCTGCTAACTTTAATGGGGTGGATACTTTTGATTATACCATCACTGATGCTAATGGGGATACGTCTACAGCTACTGTAACTGTTACTGTGGCTCCTGTGAATGACTTGCCTACTGCTGTCAATGATACTGCAAACGTGAATGAGGATTCTGCAAATACTTCTATTCCTGTCCTAGTAAATGACTCTTTTGGTGGAGATGGTCCGAATGTGGGTAGCATTGCTATACCTTCTGGTTCTTCTGCTAATGGTGGAACTGTGGTTGTGAATGATAACGGAACGCCTAATGATCCTACAGATGATACCATCTTATACTCGCCTGCTGCTAACTTTAATGGGGTGGATACTTTTGATTATACCATCACTGATGCTAATGGGGATACGTCTACAGCTACTGTAACTGTTACTGTGGCTCCTGTGAATGACTTGCCTACTGCTGTCAATGATACTGCAAACGTGAATGAGGATTCTGCAAATACTTCTATTCCTGTCCTAGTAAATGACTCTTTTGGTGGAGATGGTCCGAATGTGGGTAGCATTGCTATACCTTCTGGTTCTTCTGCTAATGGTGGAACTGTGGTTGTGAATGATAATGGAACGCCTAATGATCCTACTGATGATACCATCTTATACTCGCCTGCTGCTAACTTTAATGGGGTGGATACTTTTGATTATACCATCACTGATGCTAATGGGGATACGTCTACAGCTACTGTAACTGTAACTGTAGCTCCTGTGAATGACTTGCCTACTGCTGTCAATGATACTGCAAACGTGAATGAGGATTCTGCAAATACTTCTATTCCTGTCCTAGTAAATGACTCTTTTGGTGGAGATGGTCCGAATGTGGGTAGCATTGCTATACCTTCTGGTTCTTCTGCTAATGGTGGAACTGTGGTTGTGAATGATAACGGAACGCCTAATGATCCTACAGATGATACCATCTTATACTCGCCTGCTGCTAACTTTAATGGGGTGGATACTTTTGATTATACCATCACTGATGCTAATGGGGATACGTCTACAGCTACTGTAACTGTAACTGTAAATCCAACAGTTGATGTTGTTGATGATGTAGCTTCAACAAATGAAAATACACCTGTTGTAATTAATGTGATTGCAAATGATAATGATGTTCCGTCAATAGGTACAATTGTTATAAACACTCCTCCTACTAATGGAATTGTTGTCATTACCGATCCAAATAATACGCCAAATAATCCAAATGATGATGTAGTAACTTATACACCAAATCCTAATTATAGTGGTCCAGATTCATTTGAATATACTGTTTGTGATGCAAATAGCATTTGTGATACAGCTGTTGTGAATATTACAGTAATTCCATCTGGAATCCCTTATTCACCAATTGCTCCTGCAAATTGCTTCAATGTATTCATTGAAAACAATGTAACTGTTGCTGGTGGAAGTACTAATGGTAGCTTGGCTATGGGTGGTGATTTAATTATCAATGGAAACTATAGCGTTGCTGCACAAGATTGTGGTTGTTTTGATGTAAATGGTGTGAATATTGGTTTATTAGTTAATGGAAATGTAAACTATACTCATAATGGAACTCCAACTCCAGCAGTAGTAACTGTTGCTGGTGCAAATCAATATGTAAAAATTGGTGATGCAAATGGATCTCTTACTTGGTATAAAGATGAATTGAATGCGCCTGCACCAATTAAAATTACACCTGATGCAACTTATGGAAATTCAACATACATCCAATTAACAGGTACTAGTCCTAGTTTGGGTGTTGATGCGAATAATAATCCTGTATTTGAATCAAATGTATTTGATTTTGGAAGTGCTTTCCAACAATTGAAAACGAACTCTTTGGATATGTCAGGATTTGCAAATACTGCTCAATTAACTGATAATGCTAACCAAGCAATTTCAAATGTTGGTTTACCTTCAACTGTAAAAATCAATTTACAAAACGGATTAAACTACTTGAATGTAACTGGTATTGATTTGAATAATGTAAATTCATTCATATTCAATCAAACTCCTGATGTTGATAAAATTTTAGTAATCAATATTGATGCTGATGGAACTTTTAATTGGGATGTTTGGGCACAAACTAATATTGCTCTTGCTGACAGTCCTTATGTAATTTACAATTTTTTCAATACAGATGATTTGAATATCGAAGGTAGTGAAGCTGTTTTCGGAACCGTTTTAGCTCCTTTTGCAAACATCACAAAAACGGTAAACAATGCTGAAATTAATGGTCAATTGATTGGAAAATCGTTAGTTTATGAGGCTGGAGTTACAAATTGTGCAAACTTTGCTCCACAATTAAATGCAAAAAACAATGGTGGAACGCCTCCAACTGCTGAATTTACAGTGGATAATAGTTCATCATGTTTAGAAGGAAATGAGTTTGTATTCTCAAATACCTCAAACACTGGTTTGGATAATCAACCTTTACATCCAATAACTTATCTATGGGAATTTGGTGATGGTACAACAAGCAGCTTTATGAATCCAAGTAAATCCTATAGTGGTTACGGATCATATAATGTGAAACTTACAGCAACCAATACTTTTGGTTCAAGTTCTCAAACAATACAAGTTGTTGTTACTCAGCCAATCAATCATCCTGTTATCACTCAAAGTGTTACTGATGTTGGCAATGGTTCAATCACAAGAGAATTCACCATTACCAATGCTGCTTATTTTGACAGCTTTGAATGGTCTTTGGATGGTGGTGTAACTATGGTTCAGCAAAACCAAAATCCGGCCGTGTTCACTTTTGATACTGCTGGAACTTACACTGTTTCTGTTTTCGGAACTAAAGATGGTTGTTCTAGAGCTCTTGATATTTCGGTTTCTGTAGCTTCTGCCGAAGTTACCACTGGTAATGCGGGTGGTGTAGAATCTGAAAGTTTAGGTGATGCCATTTCTAAAATTTATGTAAATCGTAAGAAAAATAGCATTCCTACTGAGTTTGTAAAATCTGAAGAGAATCTTTACAACAAAGCAAAACTAAAACAAGCTCAACCTTATCAAGGTAAAGGTCAAACCATGTTAGACATGTTCCCAACTCAATTAGTTGCTGGAAACATTGCAAACGTTACCTCTCCTACCGATATTTTAGATTACACTATTGCTGATGAAGTACTCTCTGTGGATTTCTCTGTTGATGGAAAAACCAAAGGGGTTGTATTGGGTATCAAAACTTCTGATAAAGTCTATAACCACACCAAAGCTTCTTGTGATAGATTACGTGGTGCAGAAATCTTGACAGTTCAGTCTGTTCAATTAGAAGGGTACAACTTCTTGATGCAAGCCATCAAACAACGAAGTGGTGTTGTAGAGCATGCTATTTCTTTCGCTGTTGCTAAAAACAACAATGATGACAATTACAGCATTCAAACAAATTGGTATGTGAATCATTACACTAAGTTTAATGACATGTACAACTTCCAAGTGTGGGCTACAAATCCTGAGGATACTCAAAAATTAGTGAAAGATATTTTAGCAAACTTACAATCATTCATTCCTGTGACTCAAAACGAAAAACACAGAATGCCTAGAACCTATGCTGCAAAAGTATCGAGAGTGGCCAATCATTTAGTATTAAAATTGAAAAGTGACAAAGGTACAATTGGTGGTGAAATTGAAATGGAAGAAAAATATTCTGAAACTGCTGGAAACGTAAAACAACGTTACAATCCTATCAATGCTAAAGCTGAACAAACTGTGTTGATTGACATCAAAGATGCTTATGAATATGATGGTTTGATCAAAGTAAATGGTCAAATTGAAGATGCCTTCTATCATGCTGATGGTAACTGGGGATTGGATTTCGATTCAAAATACACCAAAATTGAGCGTCATCAAATCACCAATAATTTTGACAGAATTTACAACGAAGATGAATTAGCAATCAACAGAAATGTGGAAATCAAAGCGACTAGTGATTACGATTACTTAACCATCTACAAATCTTTATTGCCTGGAACATTATCTGATGATTATACTCAATACAAATACTTAGCATTTACTGCTAAAGGTAGTGGTTTGATTGAATTAGGTTTGATCAAAGCTTCTATCGAAGATTGGAAACAGCAATACAGAGTGATGGTTGATTTATCAAAAGAAGAGCAAACGTATTATGTGCCTTTTGATATTTACACATCAACTGGTACTCAAGATAAGATTGTGGCTGATGATTTAACAACATTAACCTTCACATTCTTGCCTGTAGAAGCTCAAACCAAAGATTTGGATTTGACAATTTCGAATGTGAAATTTGTGAAAATGGCTGGCTCTGATGGTATCACTGTTGAAAAACAAGAGGTTTTTGAAAACGAATTGATGGCGTATCCAAATCCATCAAAAGGGAATGTAAACCTTATGTTATTCAGTAAAACGGATACCAATGCTACCATTACTTTGACGGATGTTACTGGAAAAACAATTCACAAATCAACTACCGATTTAACTATTGGTAAAAATGAATTGGAATTCAACTTTAATGTAAAAGCAGGTATTTATTTACTTAAAGTGTCTAGTAGTGAAGCTACGTATGGTACTACCAAAATTATTTTTAGATAATTAATCTTAATTTTAAAACAAAAAAAGACTGCCCAAATTGGGCAGTCTTTTTTTTTGATTTTTTTATTAAAAAACAATTACTATTCCTAAAAACGTGTTTATTTTTACATTTTAATCAAAAGGAATGTCAAAAGACTTAAGTAATTATAGAAAATCATACGAAAAACTGGAACTTCTAGAAGAAAATTGTCCAGAAAATCCAATGGAATTATTCCAAACTTGGTTCATCAATGCTGATAATTCTGATACTGTTGAAGAAACAAATGCCATGACTATTGCCACAATTGGCGCTGATGGATTTCCGAAAAGTAGGGTTGTTTTACTCAAAAAATACACTTGGGAGGGTTTTATTTTCTACACAAATTATAATTCAGAAAAAGGAAAAGCGATACTAAATAACAGCAATGTTTGCTTATCATTTTTCTGGCCAGCTTTAGAACAACAAATTATCATCAAAGGAAATGCAGAAAAATTGGCCGAAAACTTATCAGATGGTTATTTTGATTCAAGACCAGATGGAAGTAAATTAGGAGCGTGGGCATCAAACCAAAGTTCTGTAGTGTCATCTAGAAAAGAATTGGACGAAAGTTTAACTACTTTTGAAAAAAAATTCGGAAATTCCGAAATTCCAAGACCTCAACATTGGGGAGGATTTTTAATCAAACCAATTTCAATAGAATTTTGGCAAGGAAGACCTAACAGAATGCATGATAGAATAAGATACACATTATTAGAAGATTTTTCTTGGAAAATTGAAAGATTAGCACCATAAATTTTATATTTACAGCATCAACAATCAAACTTTAATGAAAACTTTATTTATTGTTAGACACGCAAAATCTTCTTGGGACTATAAAGGTATTGATGATATTGACCGTCCTTTGAAAAAAAGTGGAATCAAAGACGCTTATTTAATGTCGAAATTTTTAGCTGGAGAAATTGAAAGACCTGGAATATTCATTTCAAGTAGCGCAAATAGAGCACTGCATACGGCACTAATTTTCTGTGAAAATTTCCAATATCCAATATCTGGATTGGTAAAAAGCCGCCAGTTATATAGTTTTAGCGATGGTTATCTGGTAAAAACCGTGAAAGCTTTGGATGATGGATATAGCTCTGCAATTATTTTTAGTCACGATCATGGAATCAATACTTTTGTAAATAAATTTGGGGATATTCCTATTGCGCATGTTCCAACTTGTGGAGTAATTGGAATCCAATTCCAAGATAAACATTGGAAAGATGTTAAAAAAGGTAAAACAATCATGACTGAATTTCCGAAAAACCATAGATAAGCGTTGATAGAAATAAAAAAATACGGAGCAATAGATATTGGATCAAATGCCATTAGGCTTTTGGTATCCAACGTTATTGTTCAAGAAGGCAAAGAAACTCAATTTAAAAAATCAGCTTTGATTCGGGTTCCAATTCGATTAGGAGCAGATGCTTTTGTAAGCGGTATCATCAGTGAAGAAAATGTTTCACGAATGATTGATGCTATGGAAGCATTTAAATTATTGATGAAAGTTCATAAAGTAGAACGTTTTAAAGCCTGTGCAACATCGGCCATGAGAGAGGCTTTTAATGGCGAAGAAGTCATCAAAAAAATATTTGAAAAAACAGGCGTAAAAATTTCAATTATTGGTGGTAAAGAAGAAGCTGCAATCATAGCTTCAACCGATTTAAAAGAATTGATCAAAGGCACAAACTCTTATTTATATGTTGATGTTGGTGGTGGTAGTACAGAATTCACTGTTTTTTCTGAAGGAAAAATGGTTACTTCGAAATCATTCAACATGGGAACTGTAAGGTTATTGAACAATTCAAAAGCCGAAAACAAAGAAATCTTTGAAAATGTTGAACGCTGGATTAAAAAGAACACCAAAGATTTAAAACGGATTTCACTTATTGGTTCTGGTGGAAACATCAATAAACTCTTTAAAATGTCAGGGAGAATGGAAGGTAAACCCATTTCATTTGTTTATTTAAATGCGCAATACCAGTTTTTAAAACAAATGTCTTATCAAGACAGAATTTCTGAACTTAGTTTGAATCCTGATAGAGCTGACGTAATTATTCCTGCTACCAAAATTTATCTCTCTGCAATGAAGTGGAGTGGAGCTACAAAAATTTACGTTCCTAAAATTGGACTTTCTGATGGAATCATCAAAAGTTTATTTTACGAAACCCTATAATTTACAGAATTTCATTCAGTTTTATAAATGTTTTTAGTACATTTGACCCTATATTTATCTCAAAATAAATGTACATTTTAACGATTTAAGTAATATGAAAAAAATACTTTTTACAACTGTTTTTTTATGTTTGGGAGCAGTTGCTTTTGGTCAAGATTTACCTGAAAATCCAGAGCCAGGAAAATGCTATGTAAGATGTAAAACCCCTGATATTTGGAAAACTGAATCAGTTCAAGTACCAGTTTCACCCGAGTATAAAAAAATAATCACCTATCCTGCAGAATATAAAACAATTACTGAACAAGTTTTAATAAAAGAAGCTGGTGAAGAAATCATAGTTGTTCCTGCTGTTTGGGGAACTCAAGAGGTTACCTATTTTGAAAAAGAAGATGGTACTAAAATTGAAGTTAAAAACGCTGTTTTTAACCAAGGCTTTGAAACTGTTGAAGTGAGAGGAGCTACTGCAACTTGGCAAATGAGCGAAAAATTACCTGATTGTGAATCAGATAATCCTGATGACTGTAGATATTGGTGTTACAAACCAGTTCCTGCTGAATTTAAAACCATGCCAGTTGAAAAATTAGTAAGTGATGCAAGTATCGTAAAAGTTCCTATTCCAGGAGTGAGAAAAACATACAAGAGAAAAGTAATGGTTCAAAAACCAACAACTACAACTGTTCAAACTGCTCCTGAATATTTAACAATTACTAAAACTGTTTTAGTAAGAGATGCAAGAACTGAAGAAGTTACTGTACCTGCAATTTATCAATCTGTAAGCAAACAAATTTTGGTTAAAAAAGGCGGATTAACAACTTGGAAACCTGTAGATTGCGAATTAATTGACAACACTCCATTACCAATCAATTGGGATTTTTCTAGTGCTGAGTTGAATGAAGGTGCAAAAACAATCATCGATGCAAGATTATTACCAATCTTAAAAACAGGTGTAGCAGTTTTCATTGAATCTCATACGGATATGAGAGGTACTAAAAAGGAAAATCAAGATTTATCTGATAGAAGAGCAAAAGCGGTGCTAGATTACTTAATTTCTAAAGGTATTAATTCTAGTCAATTATTTGCAAAAGGTTTTGGAGAATCTAAATTATTGAATAAATGTTCTGATAATGTGGTTTGTACAGAAGCTGAACATGCTGTAAATAGAAGAACAACTTTTAGAGTAGTAAATCAGAATTAATTTTGATTCAAGCATAAAAAAGAGGCAATCGCCTCTTTTTTTTATGACTTATAATTTTTAATCTCCTCTTCAAGAAAAGGAAAATAATACTCTGTTAAAATGTATCCTTTTTTTTCTGCCAAGACATTTCCTTTATGATCAACTATTAAAATCGTTGGAAAAGATTTGACTTTAAACCTACTTTTCAAGTAATAATTATCGCTAATTTTATCAACAGAGAGCAAATCCATTTTTCTTGGAATATCAACTTCTAAAAGCACTAAACTTTTTTCTGACAATTCTTTAAAACGTTGAGAAGCAAACAATTCTGCATCTAAAACTTTACATGGTTCGCACCAATCTGATCCTTTAAAATAAATTAAAATTGGCTTTTTTTCTTTCTTTGAAATTTGTAAAGCCATATCATAAGAAGCTACCCAATTTAAATGACGCTTAATAGTATCTTGAGCAAGAAAACTTTTTGAAAAAACAACTATGAACAAAATGGAGAAAAGACTATTTTTCATTTCAAAAATATTTACTTCAAAAGTATCAAAAATAATACCAATAAAAAGAGTTGATTCAAATGAAATTTAAATTTAATTGTTCTCAGAATATTGATTGATATGATTGATCAATAAATTATCAAAAACCCTTTGTTGATTTCCTAAAAAAGTGGTTTCAATCTCTAAATAATTGAGATTTTTTAAATCATTATTTAAACGAACAAAGTCTTTTTCAGTAGTTAGAATAATCTTATTCAATCCTTTTAAGTCCTCAAATTTTGATTTAATAAGTTCAATATCTTTAGTTGAAAAATGATGATGGTCTGGAAAATTTAAATGCTGAAAATTAATTTTTCTATCTTTTAAAAATCGAATTAATGAACTTGGATTCGCAATTCCTGTTACTAATAAAACTTCAAAATTTGATAAATCTGCTAACAAAATTTCAGTAAAACCTTTTAGTGTTTTCGCATATGAAATGGTAGTAAAAAAGATTGGTTTCTGATATTTTTTCAATTTATTTTTAATGACATTTTGTTGCTCAACGCTTAAATTCTCTGGACATTTGGTGATAATAATCGCATTTGCTCTTTGAGCTCCCCTTCTACTTTCTCTTAAATTTCCAGTCGGAATTAAAAAATCATCAACAAACAAGTCATCAAATTTTGTTAGTAAAATATTCAGACTTCCTTTTACTTTTCTGTGCTGAAATGCATCATCTAATAGCACAATATCTGCATTAGATTGCGCTAATATTTTTTGTATTCCTGAAACCCTTTGTTCATCAACTGCAACAAAAATATCTGGAAATTTTTTAGTAAATTGCAAAGGTTCATCTCCAACTTCAGTGGCTGAATGTGAATTTGAAACTTTCAAAAATCCTTTTGTTTTTCGCTTATACCCTCTGCTTAAAACTGCAATTTGAAACTTATTTTTTAGCAGACGGATAAGATATTCGATTTGAGGAGTTTTTCCTGTTCCGCCAACTGAAAGATTTCCAACAACAATCACAGGAATTGTGAATGAATTTTGTTTAAAAATGTTGGTGTCAAACAAAAAATTACGAAATGTGGTCACCAAATCATAAATGATGGCAAATGGAAATAATAAAAATCGTAGTAATTTCATATGTGTAAAACTTAATTTTTAGCGGTCACATATGCAATCGCAAATTCATCTTTGGTATTTGTTTCAAAAATCTTTGTAAAAGCGATTTCATGAATACGAAAATAACGCATTTTTGTGGATTGATAAACAGAAAATAGTAACTTTGATTTTTATTGAAAATAATGAAAGTAAAAGAAATAACATCCATTTTAGAAGAAATTGCTCCTTTACAATATGCCGAAGATTTTGATAATGTTGGATTACTAGTAGGAAAAAATGATACAGAAGTTACAGGGGTTTTAGTGACTCTTGATACGCTTGAAGTTACAATAGATGAAGCTATTGAAAAAAATTGCAACCTCATTATTAGTTTTCACCCCATAATTTTTAGTGGTTTAAAAAAATTAAATGGCTCAAATTATGTAGAACGGGTTGTCATCAAAGCAATCGAAAATAAAATTGCCATTTATGCAATTCATTCAGCTTTGGATAACAGTTTTGAGGGAGTTTCTGCGAAAATATCTGCCATTTTGGGACTAAAAAATACTCAAATTTTAATTCCAAAAAAGAATATTTTAAAAAGGCTTACAACCTATGTTCCAATAAAAAATGCAGATGAAGTTCGAAATGCACTTTTTTTAGCTGGAGCTGGTAATATTGGCAATTATGATGCGTGTTCATTTTCTGTTTCTGGCGAAGGAACATTTCGTGGTAATGAAAATTCGAATCCAACTTTAGGAGAAAAAGGCGTTTTACAAACCGAAAAAGAAATTCAGATTTCTGTCATTTTCGAATTGAAAAATCAAGTTCAAATAATGACTGCTTTGAGAGAAAATCATCCGTATGAAGAAATAGCTTATGAGATTATTTCTGTTGAAAATAGCTATCAGAATGTTGGAATGGGAATGATTGGTGAATTACCTTCATCACAAAATGAACAAGAATTTTTGGAGTTTCTAAAACAAACAATGAAAACAGATTGTATAAAACATTCCGCATTACGTAACAAACAAATTAAAAAAGTAGCTGTTTTAGGTGGATCAGGAAGTTTTGCCATTGAAGCTGCAAAAAAAGCTGGTGCTGACGTTTTTATAAGTGCTGATTTTAAATATCATGACTTTTTTAAAGCCGAAAATAGCATCTTATTGGCTGATATTGGACATTATGAAAGTGAGCAGTTTACAAAAAACTTGATTGTTGACTTTCTTACGAAAAAAATTACTAATTTTGCAATCATTTTATCAGAAAAAAGAACAAATCCAATATATTACCTATAAACATGAAAGAAGTTTCGGTTGAAGAAAAATTAAGAGCGTTGTATGACTTGCAACTTATTGACTCAAGAATTGATGAAATTAGAAGCGTAAGAGGTGAATTGCCTTTAGAAGTGGAAGATTTAGAAAATGAAGTTGCTGGTTTAAAAACAAGAATTTCTAATATGGAGCAAGAAATTGCGAATTTAGAAACCGACATCAACAATAAAAAATTGGTTATTGATGAAGCAAAATCGTTGACAAAAAAATACGAGGAGCAACAAAAAAAAGTTAGAAACAACAGGGAATTTGATTCTTTATCCAAAGAAATCGAATACCAAGCTTTAGAAACTGAGTTGGCTGAAAAAAGAATTAATGAGTTCAAAGCAAAAATTGCTCAAAAAAACGAAATCATTAATAACACCAAAGAAAAATTAGCAAAACAAGAATCTCATTTAGCGCACAAAAAAGCAGAATTAGATGCTATTTTAAAAGAAACAGAGAAAGACGAAAAATTATTATTAGAAAAATCTGAAGAATTTTCGAAAGTAATTGACGAACACCTTTTAACAGCTTATAAAAGAATTCGCAGTAAAGTGAAAAATGGGTTGGCTGTTGTTGCTTTAGAACGCGGTGCTTCTGGTGGATCTTATTTCACTATTCCACCTCAAGTTCAGTTAGATATTGCTAACAGAAAAAAAATCACAATTGATGAACATAGTGGAAGAATTTTAGTTGATCCTGCTTTAGCTGCTGAAGAAAAAGAAAAGATTGACAAAATAATGGCGTAAACCAAAACTTATATTCAATAAAAAACTCGAAGAAATTAACTTCGAGTTTTTTTTATGTTTTTAGTAATCTAATTTCTTAATATATTCAAGTTTTTCTTTCCAAAGAGTTAATTCATCTTTGAACTCATTCACTTGTTTTTTAACATTTAAAACTAAAGGATTGTTTTTATTGGAAATAGAGAAAAAACTTAAATTATTTTCTAATTGTTGAATTTCTCTGACAATTTCATCAATCTTTTTTCTAACAAATAGTTGTTCTCCATCCAATTTTTTATAATCGTTATTTTCAAAATAAGAATCTACTAAATTTTTAAACTTTAAGAAACCAACTTCATTTTTATCCAAAGAAAGATTGTCTAAAGTTGCATCAATTAATTTGTTGAATTTACTGTCTAAATGACGAGAATTCTTGGGCAATCTTCCTAAATCTTGCCATTCGTTCATTGCTTCGAAAACCTCTTCTTTTTTGAATTTTTCCTTAGTTTTCAGAGATTCTAAAAATTCCATTTTTTTATCAACAATTACTTGTTGATCTTTACTTACCGCATTTTTTTGTTGATGAAATCTATTGAAATAATAGTTGCAAGCTGCTTTGAATCGTTTCCAAATGTCATCAGAAAATTTACGAGGAACGTGACCAATTTTTTTCCAATCTGACTGAATTTTTTTCATTGCATTGGTTGCCATTTCCCAATCTTCACTATCTTTTAGTGATTCAGCCATTTCAATCAAAGCCATTTTTTTCTGCAAATTTTCTAGCTGTTCTGACTTTTCTTCTTTGTAAAATTTATTTTTCGCAGCATTGAATTTTTTAGTGGCTTTTTTAAATTTTTGCCAAACTTCATCACTTTTGGCATAAGGAAGTTTGCCAATATCAAAATATTTTTTGCGCAAAGCTTCTAGCTCATCAATACTTTTTTGCCAGTCATTGTGAGTAGTATTTTTAGAAATATCCAACGCATTGATTTCTGCGATTACAAGCATTTTTTGGTCAATCATCTCATCATATTTAGATTGAATTTCTTTAAAATACTCGTGTCTTTTATCGTGAATTTTTTTAGTAGCATCACTAAATTTTTGCCAAACCTCTTCTCTTACATCTCTTGCAACAGGACCAATATCTTCTTTCCAAATTTTATGCAATTCTTGCAATTGTTTTGCTGCAAAATTGATATCTTTTTCGTTAGCTAACGCTTCAGCTTTTTCAATAATTTTAATCTTTTCATCTAAATTATGCTTAAAATCTAAGTCTCTAAAATCGTTACTCAAATGTAATAAATCATAAAAACGCTCTACATGATGCTGATAGGTTTTCCAAGTGTCATTGTATGTCGATTTTGGAACACCACCAATTGAATTCCACTTTTCTTGAATTGCCTTAAAATTTTTATACATAGTTGAAACCTCAGCTTCATCAATTAAGGTTTTTAACTCTTCTATAACTTCAAGACGCTTCTCTAAATTTTCATTTAATTTCTTTTCAATGCTTGCATAATGCGCTTCTCTTTTAACTCTGTAGTCAGATAAAAGCTTATTAAATTCAGATTTTGAAGGATGTGTAAACTGAAAATCTATAGATTCTCCACCTTCTTCTAAAAATGCTTGTTTTTTTTCAGCTAATAAATCACCGAACTTTTCATTAAAAGCATTTTTAATTTGATCAACAGATGATTTAATTTGTTGAATTGGATTATTATCAATCAATTTTTTTAAAGAAACAACCAACTCTTCTATTGAAAGTTCAGAAAAATCTTCTAAAACTTGCTCATTTTCATTGTCATGATCTTCATCTTCAGTTGTTGAATGATTATCTGAAGTCTCCTCTACTTTTTCATTAATCAATTGATTTTCAGATGATGAAGAGTCAACTTCATTCAATTCATCTTCAATTTTACGGGAATTATCCTTATTGTTTTCTAACATATCTACGATGTTTAATGGTCTTAATACGATACTATAATCATATTGTCAACAAAAATAAGGACAACTTACATACTTTACAAGATTTCTCTATAAGTAATATTAATGATTTATAAATCATTCCAAATTCTCCACGATTCTTCTGCTTGCAATTGCAACATTTCTAAACCATTTTTAATTGTAGCTCCTTGTCTTTTCCCTTTTGATAAAAAGATAGTTTCTGCAGGATTGTATATCAAATCGTATAATAAATGATTTTTATTTAAAAATTGATAGGGAATATCAGGAAATTTATCAATATTGGGTGAAGTTCCAAGTGGAGAACAATTCACTATAATTGTATGACTTTGAATGATTTCTTGAGTAAGATTTTCGTATGAAATTTCATGATTTCCATTAGGATTTCTTGATACAAATTGAAACGAAATATTGCTTTTTTGAAGTACAAAAGCCACTGCTTTTGATGCACCACCAGTTCCTAAAATCAAAGCTTTTTGATGATGAGTTTTAAGTAATGGTTTGATAGATTTTTCAAAACCAACTACATCTGAATTATAACCTTTTAACGACTTATTTTTAGAAATTTTAATAGTATTAACTGCTCCTATTTGTTTGGCAGTTTCATCCAACTCATCTAAAAAAGGAATGATTTCTTGTTTATAAGGAATGGTAACATTGAGTCCTTTTAAATCATTTTCTGAGGCAATTATTGAAGGAAAATCATTGCAAGATGCAATATCAAAATTAAAATAGGAATGATTTTTTAATTGTAATTTTTGAAACTTTTCGGTAAAATAACCTCTTGAAAATGAGTAGGATATATTTTTTCCAAGCAATCCAAAAATGTTATTTTTTTCGTTTTCTGTCATAATAATCGATTGCTAAAATTAATCCTAAACCAAATAAAATACAAAGCACTGCAAAAAGAGTTTCATAACTTACAATTTCAGGAAGATACCGTTCGTAATTCTCTATGATTTTATTACCTTTTTGATCTAACAAAAAAGTGCCATTTTCAGCCAAATAAACAGTTTTTTTCCAAGGCCAAACAATGCCTAAAGAACCTGTTATGAAACCCAAAATCAAGGCATTTACAATTTTATTGTAATGTTTTAAAACATAGCCTAAGACATGAGAAATGGAAATCAATCCAAAGGCTGATCCTGCAGTAAAAACACTAATTATTTTGATATACCGCATTTTTGAAGCATCCGAAAAAATTTCAAAATTTCCAGATAATGCGCTTAAAATTACTTCTAATAAAACATTTACAGAATCTACCAAAAGCAATACATAATTGCCTAAAAGTATCAAAATAAAAGAACCTGAAAGACCCGGAAGTGTCATTCCAGAAACTCCAATAATACCGCATAAAAACACAAACCAAAGATTGTCATTTTCTTTTGCAGGTGTTAAAAAACTGATTGCCAAACCAATAATTGTTCCGATTAATAAAAAAGTTAAATTGGTTTTTGTCCATTTTCCAAAATCTTTATTGATGTAATAAATAGAACCTAAAATCATTCCAAAAAACCAACTCCAAACATACAATTCATAATGTTCTAAAAAGTAATCTAACACCAGTGAAACACTGAAATAGCTAAACATACTTCCAGACATGATTAGCAATAAAAACTGAGCATTTGTGTAAACATAAAAGCTTTTAAAGCGTCCGTCAATGAGAAGCTTAAATGCTTTGATATTTATTTTTTTAAAGGAATAAATCAATTCTTCATAAAATCCTAATACATAAGAAACTGCACCACCTGAAACTCCAGGAACTTTATTTGCAGCACCCATTGCCAAACCTTTTAAAAAAAGCCCAAGTTTATGTAATAAAGATTTTTTTATTTGCACTAGTTTTTGTTTGAAGCTAATTTTTCCATACATAAAATAAGAACAAAGCCTGAAATCGACATAATTATCGCCCAAATTAAATGCGCATCACCTTCAAATGAAAAGGGAGAAATACTTTGTTCTAGTAATGGTTTTACTTGATTATGACTATCTATATAGGTAGAAACTGTTTTTTTCCAAGGCCAAACTTTATTTAGAGAGCCCAACATGATTCCTGTTAAAACTACCAACATTTCTTGCTTGTAATGAGCAAATAACCATTTTAGCAATTTTGAGAATAGCAACAACCCCAAAACTACACCAATTGCGATGGCAGATAAAATTGTGAAATTTCTTTCGGAAATTGCAGTCATCACCACTGGATAAATACCAATTAACAATAAAATATAGGAACCA
Organism: Polaribacter gangjinensis; assembly: GCF_038024125.1. Lineage (NCBI taxonomy): Bacteria > Pseudomonadati > Bacteroidota > Flavobacteriia > Flavobacteriales > Flavobacteriaceae > Polaribacter > Polaribacter gangjinensis. The sequence goes on along the minus strand of NZ_CP150662.1, from coordinate 2,811,568 downwards.
GATATTCCTGGTAAAATCATTGCACAAGAAGCAATTGCGCCAGAAAAAATTAAAAATCCGTAACTAATATCTGACGCATTTGTGGCGGGTAAAATGGTAATAACATATCCAAAAACAACTCCAATCACTCCTAAAAGTCCGATTTTTATATTCCAATTCTCAATTTGTTTTCCAATGTAAAATATACTAGCTAAGACTAATCCAAAGAAAAAAGACCACAACAAAATAGGCTCATTTTCTAGTAACCATTTGATTATTTTTGACAAAGAAACAATACTGATAAAAATTCCTGATAAAAGTGCCACTAAAAAGTTTCCATTTAGCTGTTTCCAAGCAGCTTTAAAACCTTGCTTTTGTAAGGTTTTTAACAAACTAAAATTTACACTACTTATAGACCCCAACAACTCTTCATAAATTCCTGATATAAAAGCAATTGTACCTCCAGAAACTCCTGGAACAACATCTGCTGCTCCCATTGCAATTCCTTTCAATCCAATTACTATATACTCTTTAACTGTTCTGCTCATGTTTAATTTTTTTGGCTACGAATATAGTTGATTTTAAAGAAAAGTTAACAATAGGCTTTATAGAATCTTAGTACCTTTGAAAAAATAAATTCAAATACGATGAAAATTAAATTATTTCTTTTGATGTTGACAGTTTCATTTTTCAATTTTAAAAATGAATCAAAAAAAGATGAAGTAAAAATTACTCCAATTTCGCATGCTACTGCAGTAATCTCATTTGATAATGAACGTATTTACTTAGATCCAACTGGAGGTGCAAGCGCATTTTCAGAATTTGAAAAACCAACCTATGTTTTAATTACAGATATTCATGGAGATCATTTTGACACAAAAACATTGAACGAATTAGATTTGTCATCAACAACCATTATTGCTCCAAAAGCGGTTGCTGATAAATTTCAAAATAGCAAAGCAAAAGAGATTATTGTAATTAATAATGATGAACAAAAATCGTTTAAAAACTTTTCTGTAGAAGCAATTCCGATGTATAATTTACGAGAAGAAGCGTTAAAATTTCATACAAAAGGCAGAGGAAATGGTTATGTGTTGACAATCAATAAAGAACGAATTTATTTTTCGGGTGATACTGAAGATATTCCAGAAATGAGAAATTTAAAAAACATAGACAAAGCTTTTGTTTGCATGAATTTACCTTATACAATGACTGTAGAAAATGCAGCAAATGCAGTGTTGGAATTTAAACCAAAAGAAGTGTATCCATATCATTACAGAGGAACAGGTGGTTTGAGTGATGTTGAAAAGTTCAAACAAATTGTAACCGAAAAAAACAACGCTATCAAAGTTGTTCAGTTAGATTGGTATCCCAAAAACTAATTAAAAATTATTCTGTAGCCTTTTTAAAGTCGGCAATTAATTTCTGAATTTTAAGATTTTCAACAAGTGTTGGAAACAATTCGTTCAATACAGAATGATATTCAAAATCAATTTTCAAAGCATCAATTAAATGTTTTTTTGCAAATTTTTCTTTGCTCAAAATAAAGAAAACTCCAGCCAATCTATATTCGATTTCAGCAAAATTCTTGTATATTTTCTGTGCTTTAAAAAGAATTGAAAGCGCTTCATTAAAATCACCTAAAAACACTAAAACATCAGTCAAAGATATGTAAACTGTCAAGTCATCATCATTCAAAACTAAGCAATTTTCATAACCAACTACGACCTCTTCAAACAAATTTAATTTCAAATTAATTTCAGCATATTTTCTCCAATACATTGGATTATCTTCGTCAATTTTCAATGCTTTTGCAATGTAATAAGCCGCTTTTTGATAGTTTTCTTGAATAAAATAAAGGTTTGTAATCAAAATCCAAGCTTTATCCAATAAAGGATCTTCTTGAACCGCCTTTTTGTAATACGAAATTGCAGCATCATATTTATGCAATTTTTCATAACATTCTCCAATTCGAACCAAGGCAAAAGCAGTAGGATCATCTAAATCTAAAGTTACTAAATAATGATCAATAGCTTCTTTGTATTGCTTTAATTCTTCTAAGGTTTTTGCTTTTTCTAAGTATCCACCAATAAAAGATTCGTCAATTAAAATGGCATAATCAAAAGCTGTTAATGCTTCTTGAAACATATCCAACATAAAATATTGCCTTCCTAATTGATGCCAAGCAACTTCGCAATAGGGATTTTTGTTGATATAATCATTCAAAAAAGGAATTGCCAATTCACTTTCATTGCACATATCATAACAGTAAATAATGTTGTACAATGCAGAATAATCTTCTTCATCTTCATTCAAACACTTTTCAAAGTATGATCGAGCATTTGAATAATCTTCTAAATACAAATATTCCATTCCTAAAAGCGACCAAACATCTAAATTATCATCTGTATAAACCAATGCTTTTTCTAAATTTTGAATGGCGTCTTCGTGATTGCCTCTTTTTGATAAAATTGCTGCTTTTTGAATAAAAACTTCCTCATTATGGGGGTCAATTTTTTCAATTTTATTCAATAATAATGTAGCTTTATCTAACTCATCTTCAAATACATACAACTCAACTTGCAGCAATTTTAAATCTACAGATTGCGGATGTTGTTCCAAACCTAATTTTACTGCTTTTTTAGCCAAAGAATGTTTACCAGCATCTAAATAATGTACGATAATTTCTTCAAATTCAACCAAATCAAAAAAGTAAACGCTGTTGGTTTTCAGCATAGATTCAAATTTCAATAGAGACATAGCTAATAGAATTGAATAATATCAATAAAAATACTATAACTAACTCTTATGATTTGGAGGATTGTTTTTTGTTTTCAACAATTTAATTAACAACCTATTTTTAAATTCATACTTTTTAATTTTGCGCATACATTAATTATCCCTAATTTTGATTTTCAATACTATCAACTAAAATTTGATAGGTTTCTTATGAGCAAAAAAATACTTCTTAACTCAAAAGATATTGAAATAATTCTCCATAGATTGGCCTGCCAATTGATTGAAAATCATAATGATTTTTCTGATACTGTTTTAATAGGTTTACAACCAAGAGGTTCATTTTTAGCTAATAGATTGGTACAACTTCTTGAAAACAATTATGGCATAAAAGATGTAAAACTAGGCTTGCTAGACATTACTTTTTACAGAGATGATTTTAGAAGACGTTCAGAGCCACTTGCGGCAACTTCTACAAAAATCAATTTTTTAATTGAAGATAAAAAAGTAGTCATTATTGATGACGTTCTATATTCTGGAAGAAGTGTAAGAGCTGCTCTAACAGCCATTCAATCTTTTGGAAGACCATTAAATATTGAATTATTAGTGTTGATTGATAGAAGATTTAGCAGACATTTACCCATTCAACCAAATTATAGAGGAAGACAAGTAGATGCTATAAATGAAGAAAAAGTATTGGTAACTTGGAAAGAAACACACGAAATAGACGCAGTTTACTTAGAACAAAAATAACATGGATCAGTTAAGTGTAGCACATTTATTAGGCATAAAATATTTAAAACCATCAGATATTGAGCTTATTTTTAAAACTGCAGATCATTTTAAAGAAGTAATCAACAGACCCATCAAAAAAGTTCCTTCCTTAAGAGATATTACCATTGCCAATTTATTTTTTGAAAATAGCACCAGAACAAAACTGAGCTTTGAATTGGCTGAAAAAAGATTGTCTGCAGATGTTATTAATTTTTCTGCTTCACAATCTTCTGTAAAAAAAGGAGAAACGTTGATTGATACTGTCAACAATATTTTATCAATGAAAGTTGATATTGTTGTAATGCGCCATGCCAATGTTGGTGCAGGTGTTTTTTTAGCAAAACACGTCAACGCAAAAATTATCAATGCAGGTGATGGCACTCACGAACATCCAACGCAAGCTTTGTTAGATTCGTATTCTATCAGAGAAAAATTAGGAACTGTAAAAGGCAAAAAAATCGTTATTATCGGTGATATTTTGCACTCAAGAGTCGCTTTATCCAATATTTTTGCACTGCAAATGCAAGGTGCTGAAGTAAAAGTTTGTGGACCAACCACATTGATTCCGAAATACATCACCAGTTTAGGAGTAACTGTTGAAACAAATCTAAAAAAAGCTTTAGAATGGTGTGATGTTGCCAATGTTTTAAGAGTTCAAAACGAAAGAATGGATATCAATTATTTTCCATCTACAAGAGAATACACTCAACTTTTTGGCATTAATAAAGAGATTTTAGATAATTTAGATAAAAAAATTGTAATAATGCATCCTGGTCCCATCAACAGAGGTGTAGAAATTACTAGTGATGTTGCTGATTCTGAACAATCTATCATTTTACACCAAGTAGAAAATGGAGTTGCAATAAGAATGGCAGTAATTTATTTATTAGCAGAACAGATAAAGAGATAAGTTTATGAACATCAAAAAAAAGAAAAAATACACGCTTATTTCTTCAGATGAAAATTCATTTTCTGATTTTTATACCTTATTTTTAACCCACAAAAATGATTTCGATAAAGAACATTTGGTTTTGTTGATTTCTGATATGTTGAAGGTTTCTAAAAAAGAATTTTTACAATTTTTAGATTTTTCAGAACATAAAAAAGAAAACGGCACATCATTTGTTATTGTTAATTCGAATGTTAATATTGATGATTTCCCCGAAAATTTCAATATTGTACCTACTTTACAAGAAGCAGAAGATGTTTTAGAGATGGAAGCAATTGAAAGAGAATTAGGGTTTTAAAAAATAGTATATGCTTAAAAAATTACTTTTTGTTTTTTTCTTTTTCACAATATCGATCAGTTTTTCTCAAGAAAAATCGATTGAAAAATTATCTGCTGCACCCAATCCTTTTTCCAATTCAACCATCATTACTTTTCATTCAGATAGCGATTCTAAAACTACTTTAACTGTAAAAAATATTCTAGGTAAAGTTGTTTATCAAAAAAGTGTTGAAACAATTAAAGGAAACAATTCACTTACTTTTTTAAAAGGAGATTTAACTGCCGGAATTTACATTTATACCATTCAAAATAAAGAAAATAGTGTTTCTAAACGATTGGTTATTCAATGAGTATACGTTTAACTATTTTGGGCTGTCATTCAGCAACTCCTCGTGTCAATGCTTTTCCTACTTCGCAATATTTAGAAATTAACGACCGACATTTTATCATTGATTGTGGCGAAGGAACTCAACGTCAAATGCGAAAATATAAAGTTGGCTATGCAAAAATCAATCATATTTTTATTTCACACTTACATGGAGATCATTTTTATGGTTTGGTTGGATTGTTATCAACTTTCGGAATTTTAAACAGAGAAAAAGAACTGCATGTTTATGGTCCAAAAGGCATCAAAGAAGCTACAGAAATGTTATTGAATATTTCGCAATCGCATGCAAAATACGAACTTATTTTTCATGAATTATCCTCATCAAAAAGCGAACTTATTTTTGAGGATGAAAAGGTTTCCGTGCATACAATCCCTTTAAAACATAGAGTTTATACAAATGGATTTTTATTCAAAGAGAAATCAAAACCTAAAAAATTACACATTCAAAATATAAATAATTACCCTGAAATTGATAAAGCTGATTATTTAAATATCAAAGCAGGAAAAGATATCGTACTAGAATCAGGAGAAATTATACCGAATGAAGAGTTGACTATTGCCTCTGAGAAACCTAAAAGTTTTGCCTATTGCAGCGATACTAGTTTTTTACCATCCATAATTCCGATAATTAAAGATGCTGATTTGTTGTATCATGAGGCTACTTTTTTATCAGACAAAGAAGATTTAGCTAAAAAAACATTGCATAGCACTGCTTTGCAAGCTGCAACAATTGCTAAAGAAGCCAATGTAAAACAACTAATTTTAGGACATTATTCTGGCAGATACAAAAATATTGAATTGTTTCAAGAAGAGGCAAAAACAATTTTTAACGAAACACTTCTATCCGAGCCAGGAAAAGTTATAGAACTTGTTTAAACTATTGTAAAATATGACAAATATCAATACAGCGTATAATGAAATTTTTAGTTCTTATCCGAATATTGAGATTAAAGAGCATATAAAAAAACTTATTGAACTTGATTTTTATTATCCTTACAACGCTACATTTTTTTGCATTACCAATACAGTAAATCAGAATTTTGAATATGTAAGCAAGAATTTTACAGCTTGTACAGGTTTATCTAGAGACGAAATGATTCATGGTGGAATGAATTTTTTCTGGTCTCTTTTTCATCCTGAAGATATTACTCTATGGCTTGAGTGTTTGAAAGATTTGATGACTTTTACAATGAACAATCTAAATGACGAGCAACGCAAAAGAATGAGTTACACTTGGAATTATAGGATAAAAAATGGCAATGGAAAATATACAAGTATCATTCAAAATACAACACCTCTTCAGTTTGATCATAACAACAAACCTGTTATTGGCTTGGCTCATTACACTGTTTTAAATGAGGATGTAAAAATGGATATTTGCGCATGTGCAAAATACTTGAACGAGAAAAATGAATATGAAACTCTTTATTACAAAAATATATCAAGTCAAAATTTACTTGGAGTTATAAGTAACAGAGAAAGAGATATAATAAGATTGTTACTACTTCAAAAAACAAGTATAGAAATCTCTGAAAGTCTCCATATTAGCAAGCATACTGTTGATACTCATAGAAGAAATATTTTAAAAAAGTTACAGATGAGTTCTACGTTTGAATTGGAAAACTATTTCAAAAATAACCGAAATCTAATTTAAAAATTACTCATATTGAGTATTGTAAGCATCTTTACTATACTTTAAGTTTGCAATAGCTAACCAACAAAAGTAGGCTGGATTGACTTTTAATTTCATCAAATTATTTAAAAAAAAATAATTTTGATATCAACTTATTTTGAAAAAGAGAAAGAATCCCTCAAACTGTCAATTCAGTTTACTTCTTAAAAATACTGATCAATCGAAATCAAAACCAACGTGCAAGCAACCTCTGCTATAATGTTATTTGATTCTAACAATTTCACAAACTCATCATTTTCTGCACCGGGATTAAAAATAACTCTTCTTGGTTTTAAAGAAATTACGTAATCATAAAATTCTTTTTGCCTTTCAGGATTCAAATACAACGTAACCGTATCAATATTTTCATATTCTTTTTTTTCATCATCAATGGTGACTCCTAAAACGGTTCCTTTTTTTTGCCCAAGTGCAACTACTGGATATTTTTTATCAAGCAATCTTTTGATAGCAATATTCGAATATCTATTTGGATTTAAAGATGCTCCAAGCACTAATGTTATATTTTTCATACTGTTAATAAAGCGTTAAAGAATAATTATACGTGTAACAAATATACTAAATAGCTTGTCTATAATACATCAACCAAAAAACAAAAATAAACTTAATGAAAAAATTAGTATGCTTTGTTATACTCGTTATAACATCAACCATTTCATTTGCACAAATGCCAAAATCAGCATTGCTTAAACCTGGATCAATCTCAGGGAAAGTCATTGACAATGCAACTAAACAAGAATTACCTTACGTAAATATTGTTGTAAAAGACATGTCAAAAAAAATCATAACAGGAGGAATTACTGACGAAAAAGGTGCTTTTATTGTGAAAGATTTACCCGAAGGAAAAAGTATTGTTGAAGTACAATTTATTGGATATAAAACTTTTGACAGAGAAATTTCCATTACAGATAAAAACAAAAGCATCAATCTTGGAACGATTTCTCTCTCTGAAGAAAGTGCGGTTCTTGATGAAGTTGTTATCAGGTCAGAAACATCAACAGTTGTTCAAAAAGTTGATAGAAAAGTGATTAATGTTGGAAAAGATTTAACTGCTGCAGGAACTACAGCATCAGAATTATTAAACAATATACAATCTGTAAGTGTTGATAGCCAAACTGGACAGATTAGTTTGAGAGGAAATTCGAATGTTAGAGTTTTAGTAGATGGCAGACCTACAAATGTGCCAATTGCTCAATTATTACGACAAATTCCGTCAACATCCATCAAAAGTGTTGAATTGATTACAAATCCTTCAGCAAAATACAATCCTGATGGAATGAGTGGAATTATCAATATTGTACTTAATAAAAATGCTAATATGGGATTTAACGGATCTGTAGATTCAGGAATTACTGCAGGACATTATGTGCGATATAATGCTTCAACAAACATGAATTATAAAACCGGAAAAGTGAATTTTTTTATGAATTATGGGCATAATAGTGGTGATAATTACAACTATGGTTTTGTAGAAAGACCTGGAGTAAACAATCAAAATTTTATTTTTGTGAATGACAATCGTTCTAATTTGATAAAATTCGGAGCAGATGTATTCATCAATGATAAAAATACACTTTCAGTTTATACCACTCAAAATTGGTTTAACGGATTTGCAAGTGGTAGAGCTTTGATTAGCGATGTAAATGGGAATGTAATTATCAATGCGCCAAATACACAAGAAAATTCATCTCCAACAGGAACCTACAATCTTAATTATAAAATTGATTTTGCTAAAAAAGATCACAATTTAGAGTTTGAAGCAACTTATTCAAATACAGATGGAACAAACTTTTTAAACAATTTGAACTTATTGCAAAATACATCAGATTTTGACTATGAAGTATATAATTATTACAACAATATCAATACAAAAAACAGCAATTCACAAGTAAATATTGATTATACAAATCCATTATCTGAAAAAACAAAATTAGAATTGGGTTTAGAATTTAGAGTTGATAATACAGACAACATCAACCTGACCAATCAAGAAGTTTATACGCTAGACAATAACAACAATATCAATGGTACTGATTTAATTGGAAGTTCTGATTTTGATTTTAAAAGAAAAATCTATTCTGCTTATACCAATTACGAAACTAGTTTTGATAAATTCACCATGCAATTGGGTGCTCGTTTAGAAAATTTTGTGGTTGATGGTGTTTTTAAACGTTATACTGACGAAACAAGAAATACGTTAAACAACACTGAAAATGTCTCTCAAAATTTATTGAATATTTATCCTTCTGCATTTTTTACATATAGTCCATCTGAAAAAAATCAATGGCAATTAAGTTATAGCAGAAGAATTGACAGACCCAATATTCAGCAAGTAAATCCAATCAGAGAATGGAGTACTCCTTTAATTGTATCTGTTGGAAATGCTGATTTAAGACCTCAATTTACCAATTCTTATGAATTGAATTATACCAGACAAATTAAAGGTGGCAATATTACATTAGGAACTTTTTATAGAAAAATAAACGATGTAATTTCTAGAATTACCAATGAAGATCCTGCAAATCCTGGAGTTGGACAAATATTGAGTTTTACAAATTTTAGTGATACAGATGCTTACGGACTTGAGTTTTCAGCAAATTTTAAAATGAATAATTGGTGGAGAGTAAACTCAAGTATGGATTTCTATTCACAAGAGCAATTAGGAAACATCAATAATTTAAACGGAAATCCTCAACAACTTTCAGTTCAAAACAATGTTTTTAATGCTAGAGTTAGCAACAGTTTTACAGCATCTAAAAATGTACGTTTGCAATTATTTGCCATGTACAGAGGACCTCAAAAAGACATTCAATGGGATGTTGAAAATATGTGGATGATCAATGCTGGTGCAAGTTGGACTGTTTTAAAAGGAAAAGGAACCATTAACTTTAGAATAAATGATATTTTTCAGGGAATGAAATTTGCTTTTAACTCTGCAAATCCATTCGTACAAAATGGTCAATTCAATTGGGAAAGTAGAACCACTTTCTTAGGATTTAATTACAATTTTGGCGGAGGAAACAACAAAGCAAAACAACGAAGAAATAGAGATGATAATGAAAAAGATGGTGGAGGTGGTTTTTTCTAATATTTGAATTAATTGAAAAATCCGAAGTTTTTGACTTCGGATTTTTTTTATTCTAAATTTATTTTACCAACGAATTACGACACTTCCCCAAGTAAATCCACTACCAAAAGCGGCTAAAACTACCAAATCATTATCCTTAATTTTTCCTTGTTCCCAAGCTTCTGTTAAAGCAATAATTACAGATGCAGCAGTTGTGTTTCCATATTTCATGATATTGTTATGCACTTTGTCATCAGATAATTGGAATTTTTTCTGAATAAATTGAGCGATTCTCAAATTTGCTTGATGTGGAATCAACATATCAATATCTTCCTTTTTCAAATTATTTGCTTCCAAACCTTCTTCAATTGCTTCAGCAAAACGAACAACAGCGTGTTTGAAAACAAATTGTCCATTCATATATGGAAAATAAGATACATCTTCAGGATCATTTTCTTTCAAAATTTCAGGAACCCATCTTCCAGTTGAAGGTCCATCCAACATCAATTCACGCGCATATTTTCCTTCTGAATGCAAATGAGATGACAAAATTCCTTTGCCTTTTTCTGAACTTCTTGATAAAATTGCAGCTCCTGCTCCATCTCCAAAAATTACTGTTACGTTTCTACCTCTTGTAGATCGTTCTAATCCTCCTGAATGATTTTCAGAACCAATTACCAAGATATTTTTATACATACCTGTTTTGATAAATTGATCTGCCACAGACAAGGCATATACAAATCCTGAACATTGATTTCTGATATCTAAAGCACCAATTGTGGGCATATCCAACATATCTTGCACACGAACTCCTCCTCCTGGAAAATACATATCTGGACTTAAAGTAGCAAAAATGATAAAATCGATATCATCTTTTGTCAATCCTGCTCTTTCTATAGCGATTTTTGCAGCTTTTGCGCCCATTGAGGAAGTATTGTCACCAGTTTTTGGATCAATCCATCTTCGTTCTTCAATTCCTGTTCGTTCTTGAATCCATTCATCCGAAGTTTCCATGAAAGCTTTTAAATCATTATTGGTAACAACGTTTTCAGGAACGTAGTAACCAAGACCTGTAATTTTTGAATTATACATATTTATTGGATGTAAAAATTAAGTTATCTGTAATTTGTCACTAACAAAAATAGTGATAAATTAATGGGTTTGCAAAACAAAAAAATAAGATATCAAAATTAAAAATATGACATGTTGTCATTCAAAAACCTTTGGTATTTTTTTTGACTAGAAAGTAACGAATATTAATATACAAACAATATAAATTATGAGTAAAGGAAATATCAATGTTTCAGTAGAAAATATTTTTCCACTGATTAAAAAATTCTTGTATTCTGACCACGAAATCTTTTTGCGTGAGCTTGTTTCAAACGCAACAGATGCAACCACAAAACTAAAACACCTAATTTCAATTGGAGAAGCTCAAACAGAATTGGGTGATGCTAAAATCGAAATCAGTATTGATAAAAAAGCAAAAACCTTAACAATCAAAGATCAAGGTTTAGGAATGACCATGGAAGAAGTTGAAAAATACATCAACCAAATTGCTTTTTCTGGTGCTGAAGAATTTTTAGAAAAATACAAAGATGGTAAAAATGACACAGGTGTTATTGGTCATTTTGGTCTTGGTTTTTACTCCGCTTTTATGGTGGCAAAACAAGTTGAAATTTTCACCAAATCATACAAAGACGAACCTGCTGCTCATTGGATTTGTGATGGTTCACCTGAATATACTTTAGTTGAACACGACAAATCTGACAGAGGGACAGAAATCGTTTTACACATTGCTGATGATTCTAAAGAATTTTTAGAGGAAGGAAAAATCAGAGGTTTGCTAAACAAATACAATCGTTTCAACCAAGTTCCAATTAAATTCGGAACTAAAAAAGTGAACGATCCAAATCATGAACCAAAAACCATCACAGACAAAGATGGTAAAGAAACTACTGAACCTCGCAAACAAATAGAAGTTGATGATATTATCAACAATACAAATCCTGCTTGGACAAAAAAACCTGCTGATTTAGAAGATGAGGATTACAAAAATTTCTATCGCGAATTGTATCCAATGCAATTTGAAGAATCGTTATTTCATATTCATTTGAATGTTGATTATCCTTTTAATTTAACCGGAATTTTATTCTTCCCTAAGTTGACACAAAACTTAGACATGCAAAAAGATAAGATTCAATTATATCAAAATCAAGTATTTGTAACGGATAATGTGGAAGGAATTGTGCCAGATTTCTTACAAATGCTAAAAGGAGTTATTGATTCTCCAGATATTCCATTGAACGTTTCTCGTTCGTATTTGCAAGCTGATGGTGCTGTGAAAAAAATCTCAGGATACATTACTAAAAAAGTAGGTGATAAATTGTCATCACTTTTCAAAGAAAATCGTGAAGATTTTGAAAAAAAATGGAACGATATCAAAGTGATTATTGAATACGGAATGTTGTCTGAAGACAAATTTTATGACAAAGCAAAATCATTTGCCTTATACCCGACTGTAAATAACACTTATTTTACGTTTGATGAACTGATTGAAAAAACAAAAGATTCTCAGACTGATAAAGACGGTAATCATATTTTATTATATGCTGCCAACAAAAATGCACAACACAGTTATATTGAAGCTGCAAAAGCAAAAGGCTATGAAGTATTGCTTTTAGATTCTCCAATCATTTCGCATTTGATGCAAAAATTGGAAACTTCTGGAGACGGAAAAGTGAAATTTTCGAGAGTTGACGCTGATCATATTGATAATTTAATCAAAAAAGACGATACTGTAATTTCTAAACTTTCTGATGAAGAAAAAGAGAAATTAAAACCAATTATTGAAGCTGCTGTTCCATCACAAACCTACACAGTGCAATTAGAATCTTTAGATTCAAACGCATTTCCATTCATGATTACAGTGCCTGAATTTATGCGAAGAATGAAAGAGATGAGCGCAACAGGTGGTGGCATGTTTGGTATGGGAAGTTTACCAGATATGTATAATTTGGTTGTAAATACCAACCATGATTTAGTTTCTAATATTTTAAACTCAACTGATGAAACTGAACAAAAACGTTTGATTTCACAAGCATTTGATTTGGCGAAATTATCTCAAAACTTATTGCATGGTGAAGAATTGACGAACTTCATCAAACGTTCTTATGAGTTGATAAAGTAGTTTCATTGAAACGTATATTTTTTAAACCTCTTTGTGTAAACAGAGAGGTTTTTTTCTACCTTTAATCCTCATTTATAAGATTTAAAAACATTTTTTTGTAACAGTTAATTCCTAAACGTACAATGAAAAAGACACTTCTACTTTTAATAATACTTTTTAACTTTTCTTACAAAACTCAAAGTCAAGAATACAAAGAACACTTAACTGTCATAAATACTTTTCTTGAAACTTTTGATAATGGTTATTATGGTCCACTTTCTGTAGATGATGTTTATTTATATTGCAACATAAAAGGAAATAGACAATCTAAAATAATCATTTCAGAAATTTCAAAAGCAGCCATAGTAACTCCTCAAAAAGAAGTTAAAATACAATGCAAAAATGACAAATGTGTTACTGGTGTTACTGGAGACTTGTATGATTCGTTAACATTTAGAACAGACTTAAGTGGTTTTGACACAGAATATTTTGCTGTACTCCTAAATTTATTAATCGATTCTATAAAATAAAATATGAAGTTTTAGAGCTTAATTTATTTGAAAAAAATTAGGTTTTTATCAGATTTAAATAAAATAAGTGTCATTAAATTTCCGAATATAAGAGTATCTTTTAGCCTACCTTTGCAAAAAAATAATCAATGCAATTTTCTGAAATTTCACTAAACAAATCCATCTTAAAAGCAGTTGCTGAAGCTCGTTTTCATACAGCTACTTTAGTACAGCAAAAAGTAATTCCGTTAGTTTTGGCAAAGAAAAATGTCATTGTTGCTGCACAAACTGGCACAGGAAAAACAGCTGCTTTTGCTTTACCAATCATAGATTTACTTTTTGAAAAACAAGATGCAGAAAAAGGAGAAAAAAAAATAAAAGCATTGGTGATTACGCCAACTCGCGAATTGGCAATTCAAATTTTTGAAAATTTTAAAACTTTCAGCAAATATTCAAACCTGAGAACAACAGCCGTTTATGGAGGTGTTTCTTTAGAGCCTCAAAAAGAAATCTTAGCCAAAGGCGTTGATATTTTAATTGCAACTCCAGGTAGATTTATTGACCTGCAAATGCAAGGAAACATTGATGTAAATGCTGTTGAAATTTTTGTGTTGGATGAAGCTGATTTAATGCTAGACATGGGTTTTATATATGATGTTGAAAAAATCGAACAATTATGCCCCAAAAAAAAGCAGACCTTATTATTCTCTGCAACAATTCCTGATAAAATTGACGAATTAGCAAAATCAATTGTAAAAAATGCGGTAAAAATTGCCATCAATCCTGAGGAAACTACTGCCAAAAACATTGGTCAATTGTTGTATTATTTGCCTAAAAAGAACAAAACAGATTTGTGTTTGCATTTGTTAAGAAATACCATTAACGGACAAATCATCATTTTTAGACGCACCAAATTTGGTGTTGATAAATTAGAAGAATCCCTATTAAAAAATGGCTATAAAGTGAGTAGTATTCATGGAGACAAAACACAAAACCTTAGAAATAAAGCAATTGAAGATTTTAAAAATAAAAAAACTTCTATTTTAATTGCCACTGATGTTGCTTCAAGAGGAATTGATATTACGAATGTTGATGCGATTATCAATTTTGATATTCCAAATATTCCAGAAACTTATGTTCACAGAATTGGAAGAACTGGAAGAGCAGGAAAATCAGGAATTGCATTTTCCTTTTGTTCACCAGATGAAAACGAATACATCAAAAACATAGAAACATTAATTGAAAGACCAATTAAAGTTATTGATGAACATCCATATCCTATTTCAGCACCAAAAAAGAAAAAACCGCAACAAAATACGTTGAGTAAAAATAAAAAAGGAAGAAAATCTGAAGCTTCTAAAAAGAATAAAAAACGTTGGTATTAAACTAAAAAAAATGAAAATATAATAATTGATATTTTAAAATAAATATATAATTATCAAACAAGTAAAAATTTACTTTGTGTATTTTGTGACTTCTTAGTGTATTTTGTGACATAGCTATTTCAGTAAGTTTCACAAAGAAGTCACAAAGTTACACTAAGTTTTTAATTTAAAATCATTCAAAATTTCAAATGATTCAAATTCAAAAAGCAACAATTTACGATGCTAAAATCCTGTCAGAAGTAGGATTTAATTCTTTCAAATCAGCTCATGGTCATAGCGCACCAAAAAAAGATATAGAAGAATACATGTCTCAAAATTTCACTGAAAATGTATTTTTTAAGGAATTATCCAATGAAAAAAATCAATTTTATTTGATAAAATACAATGATGATATTGTAGGTTACACTTTGGTGATTTTCAACAAAAAAGAACCACAAATTCCTGTCGCAAATCCTGCTTATTTAAGTAGAATTTATTTATTAGAAGCTTATTATGGTTTGGGTTTAGGAAAACAATTGTTTGATTTTATCAAATCACTTTGTATTGAAAATAAGCAATCAGGAATTTGGTTGAATGTTTGGGTAGAAAATCAAAGAGCGATTAGTTTTTATAAAAAACAGGGTTTTGAAATTGTGGGAAAATCAGATTATCAAATTTCTACAACGCATTCCAATCCAAATCATGTAATGTTTTTACAATTGTAGGTTTTTAAAAACTGCTTGAATTTTACTATCTTTCCATCACTAAAATTCTTTTTTTTAAAATGGAAAACTTTTTAAACTTCTTTGAAAATATGCCTTCTTGGCAAAAATTAGTTTGGATATTTATTTGTATAACAGCCAATTGGATTATTGAGATATTCATTCCATTTTTTAGTTTCAAGTATAAAAAATGGAAACATGCAGGCGTAAATATGGTCTTTTTAGCTTCGGATGTAACTATCAATATCCTCTTTGGAATTGTTACTGTGGGCATTTTTTCATGGCTTTCTGCAAATCAATTTGGATTATTATACCTGATTGATTTACCTATTTGGATAGAATTAATTATCGCTATTTTGGCATTGGATTTTGCTGCGCAATATCTTGTACATTATTTGTTGCATAAAGTTCCTTTTATGTGGCGTTTTCACATGATTCATCATTCAGATACTACTATTGATGCTACAAGTGCTACAAGACATCATCCTGGAGATTATGCTTTTCGTGAAATTTTTGCGTTGGTAATGATTGTAATTTTCGGAATTCCGTTAGCTTATTACCTTTTTTACAGAATGGCAACTGTATTTTTTGGGTATTTGACACATGCTAATTTTTATGTTCCTATGAAAATCGATAAAATTTTGAGTTATGTTTTTATCACACCAAACATGCACAAATTTCATCATCATCGTGAAATGCCTTGGACAGATACCAATTTTGGAAATATTTTTTCGTTTTGGGATCGCATTTTTGGAACATTGACTTTTGATGACCCAAAAAAAATTATTTATGGATTGGATTTATTGGATGACAAAACGGATCAAGATATTATCTATCAATTTAAAATTCCTTTTGATAAAAATATCCAACTAAAAACGGATAAAAAATAATCTTATTCAAAGCGTTTATCGAAATGATTTTTTAAATACAACAACTGAAAAATCAACATTCCTCCAAATAAAAGTAAGGCTATTAATGTGATGTTTGACAATGATAAAAATTCGAAAGTTTGAGAAAATTTCATTTTCGAAAGAAATGAAAAATCAAGTTCAGGAATTGTAATCATTGATTTTTCTGATGTTTTTGACGAA
This sequence comes from Polaribacter gangjinensis, assembly GCF_038024125.1. Lineage (NCBI taxonomy): Bacteria > Pseudomonadati > Bacteroidota > Flavobacteriia > Flavobacteriales > Flavobacteriaceae > Polaribacter > Polaribacter gangjinensis. Next base: position 2,794,851 of record NZ_CP150662.1, on the reverse strand, counting down.
AAGAAAAATACTAAGATTGCCACAGTTAAAATTGCGAACCATCCTTTTTTTGAAATTAATTCTTGTTGCGAAAAAACTACACTTTTTTGATTTTCAATGCGTTGCATCAAAAGTGATGTAAAATCTTTTGAAGGACTATCAAGTTCAATTTCTTTCACATATTTTTTTGCAAAAGCGTCTAATTCATTTTGATTTTTAACTTCTTCCATAATGACTTATAATTTCTGGCTCAACAAAGGTTTCAACAATTGTTAGTAATCTTTTTCGAGCTCTGTGTAATTTTACTTTTAAATTTGTTTCTGACAATAACGTGACTTCGCAAATTTCCTTTAAAGATAATTCATCATAATAAAACATCCAAATTATGGAACGTTCATCTTCTGGTAATTTCAACAAACAATTATCCATTATTTTTGCACGTTCTTTTTGTTCTAACTGTTGTAAAGCAGAATCAAAAGAAGCTATTTTATGATAATTTATCTCATTGATTTCCAAAGTATTATTATGTTTTTTATTTTTCTTAATCGCATCTAATGAGGCATTGTAAGCAATACTGTACAATGACCCGTCCTAAAAAAAGGCTACATAATTTTAAACATTATGTACAAAAACGACAGAGTAACCAGACGTTACAGTGAACCTTTTAAATTAAAAATTTTATCCGAACTTACCAACGGAAAATATAATAAATATCAACTTGGTAAACTTTATGGTATTGCTCCTACAACCATTAATGAATGGATTCGGAAATATGAACGTAAAGACCTTATGAACACTAGAGTTATGGTAGAAACTAATGATGAAATATCTCGAATTAAAGCGCTTCAAAAAGAAATTGAACAACTTAAAAAACTTTTGCTAAAAAAAGATTTAGATCAAATGGTTGAACAATCTTATTTAGAAGTTGCTGCGCAAAAACTAGGCTATAAAAATGTTTTGGAACTTAAAAAAAAACTAAATATTTAGCCTTAACATTTGCTGTAGATAATAACAAAGGATTTGCTTCTATTTCTGCCATTTGTGAATGTTTTAATCTCAAAAGAGATGCCTATTATAAATACAAAAACAGAGCTGATAATCGTATTTCGATAGAACAAAAAATAATTCATATTGTTAAGAAAAGACGCAAATCCTTACCTAGAGAAGGCGTACGTAAGCTATTAAAATCTTTACATGATGATTTTGATAAACAGCATTTAAAAGTTGGTAGAGATGCTTTATTCAAGATACTAAGACAACATAATATGCTTACACTTAGAAAGAAATACAGTTGCAGAACTACAAACTCTTATCATCGATTTTATAAGTATAACAATCTTATAAAAGAAATCAAAGTTACCAAACCTAATCAAGTATGGGTCTCTGATATTACCTATATCAGAACTTTAAAAGGGTTTTGTTATTTAGCGCTCATTACAGATATGTATTCTCGTAAAATTGTTGGTTATGACCTAAGTAATAGCCTGGAACTAAAAGGTTGTGTAAGAGCTCTTAATAAGGCTTTGTACAAAACAAAAAACATAAATGGACTCATACATCATTCTGACAGAGGAATACAATATTGTAGTAATGTATATACGCAAATATTGAAAAGAAATAACATAGAAATCAGTATGACTGAAGAAAATCATTGCTACGAAAACGCAATGGCTGAGAGAGTTAATGGAATTTTAAAAGATGAATTTTATTTAGATCAAACATTTATCAACACAACTCACGCAAAAAGAGCTGCAAAAAATGCAATTAATTTATACAACCAAATAAGATTACACTTATCTTTAAACTTTAAAACACCAAATATGGTATACCAATTATCAGCTTAAAATCATTTTTAACCTGTAGCCATATTTTAGGACTAGACACAACCAAGTTGAAAACTTTGAATCTCCTTGAAATTTACTCAAATTTTGATACGCTTTTATAAATGTATCCTGACAAATTTCTTCAGCCTCTTCCCTATTTTTTGTCATTTTTAATGCCAATGTAAAAACCATATTTTTATAAGCATCTATAAGATAAGCAAACGCATTTGCATCTCCTTGCAGCACTTTTTGAATGTAATATTGGTCGTTAGTTGGTTTCATTTTAAACTATGACATGCTTATTCAATCAAAGGTTACAAAAAATAAAAATTATTTTTTTATAATAATTTGTAACCTCTTTAAAAAATGAATCGTCAAAGCTACAAACAACATAAAATTAATCATTTAACTCATTAAAAAAACAAATCATGGAAGAAGTTGGTGTATTACTAGTAATTTTTGGAAGCATATTTGGGGTATTCTATCTATACTTTTCAACTAGAAACAAAGAACGTTTAGCATTGATAGAAAAAGGTGTAGACGCAAGTATTTTTATGAAAGGACATGCAAAAAAAGCGGCTCCTTTTTGGAAAATCCTCATTTTAAACTTAGGTTTATTAGCATGTGGTATTGGTTTTGGAATTTTATTAGGAGCCGTTTTAGCATTGAATTTTGCTTATGATGGTCCTTGGGAAAATAGACCAAGTATTTATATTAGTCCTGAAACTTTTTATGCAGCATCCATTTTTATATGTGCTGGAGCATCTTTATTAATAGGATTTACTTTCACAAAAAAGTTAGACAAAGAATAAATAAAATATTAAAATATTCTTAAAACCACTTCAAAATTTGAAGTGGTTTTTTTATTGTTAAAAAGCGTAGTATCTTTAAAATCTATTTTTGCAAAACCAAAAAATAACTCAAACATTATTTTACCAATGAAAAAAATAACACTATTATTCTTCATTTTCACTTCAGTAATTATTGCACAAACCGATCAAAAAATTTACGATATCATCAATAATGTCTCAGAAGAACGACTGAAAAACGATGTAAAAACACTAGCAGATTTTGGTACAAGAAATACATTTTCTGATACCATTTCTGAAACTCGTGGAATTGGCGCAGCAAGACGTTGGATTAAAAAAGAATTTGATAAAATTTCTAAAGATTGTAAAAATTGCTTGACGACTTTTTATCAAAAGGATTTTGTAACCACAAAAATGAGCAATAGAGTTCCAAAAGATACTTGGATTGTAAATGTAGCTGCTATTCAAAAAGGGACGAAATATCCCAACAGATATATCATTATGACTGGAGATATCGACTCTAGGAATAGTGATGGATCTGATTTTACAAAAGATGCTCCAGGAGCAAATGACAATGCTTCAGGAATGGCAGGAACCATTGAAGCTGCTAGAGTTTTGAGTAAATATAAATTCGAAAATAGCATTATTTATTTAGGTTTATCTGGTGAAGAACAAGGACTTTTTGGTGGTGCAGGATTTGCAAAATATGCCAAAGAAAAAGGATGGGAAATCATTGGGGTTTTTAATAATGACATGATTGGAAATATTACTGGAGTTGATGGTGTAATTGATAACAGAACTTTCAGAATTTTCTCTGAACCTGTTCCTCCAACTGAAACTGAAAGAGAACGTAATGCACGTCGTTTTTATGGTGGTGAAGTTGATGGAATTTCAAGACAATTGGCAAGATATGTGCACAAAACGACCAAAACTTATATGCCAGAAATGAATCCGATGATGGTGTATAGATTGGATAGATTTGGACGTGGAGGACATCATAGACCTTTTAATGACCTAGGTTTTGCAGGCATCAGAATTATGGAAGCTCATGAAAATTATACACAACAACATCAAGATATTAGAATAGAAAATGGTATCAAATATGGTGATACTTTTGAACACGTAAACTTTGGATATGTAAAAAAATTAACGGCCGTAAATGCTATCAACTTGGCAAATTTGGCTTGGGCACCACCTTCGCCAACTGAAGTTGCAATTGGCGGAATTGTAGAAGCCTCTGCAAAATTAAAATGGAATAAGGTAGAGGGTGCAAAAGGTTATAAAATTTATTGGAGAGATACTACTTCGCCAACTTGGGATCATAGCAGGTATGTTGAAAATACCGAGTTTACTTTAGAGGGAATTGTAATAGACAATTTCTATTTTGGTGTAGCTACTGTAGGAGAAAATGGTCATGAAAGTGTGGTTGTTTTTCCAAATAAAATTATGAGATAAATGATAGTTAGGTTTTTTCTGTTCTATTTGTTAGTATTTCTATATGCTGAGGAATTGAAAAGACCTAGCTTTATTTCTTTTGAAATCAAAAAAGATTCGATCAATGTAATTTTAAAGAATCCAGTTTTAGGAAATACATTCTTAAAAATTACAAATCACAAAACCAAAAAAGAACAATTTTTAGACTTCAAAAAACCAGACACTTTAACAATCCTAACGTTTCCTCTATCTAAAACAGATACAATCTCAATTATTAAAAATTATAGTTTTAATCTGTATTATGGCCCTTCAAACTTATCGTCTTATGATACCCTTTACAATTATAACTTGCCTTTCTTAAAAGGAAAACGTTATAAAGTACTACAGGGACAAAATACAAATTTTACTCACAAAGGAAATTTTTCTAAATATGCCATTGATTTTAAAATGAACATCGGACAAACTGTTTGTGCCATAAGAGATGGATTAGTGATTCATGTTAAGGAAAACTCTGGTAAAGGTGGCAACAACAAAAAATTCTTTAATGACGCAAACTACATCCTAGTTGCTCATTCTGATGGCACCTATTCGCAATATGTTCATCTTAAAAAAGACGGAGCCATTGTCTCTAAAGGTGATTTTGTAAAAAAAGGGCAACCAATTGGTTATTCTGGCAATACAGGAATGAGCACAGAACCTCACTTACATTTTGGAGTATTCAAACCAACAAAAACAGGCTTTTACTCAATTCCTTTTATCCTAAATGCGATTCCTTCAAGCCAATATAAAAAAGGGAAATTCGCAAATAATCAATAAGATTATTAAAATTTATCTTTTTTTAATATAAATTCATTAAAAAAATATCGAATTTATTCAATTAATAGCATCATTTTTTTTGTTGAGTTAAAATGATGTTAAAATAAATATTTTGATTTCATTATCAAAAGTATTACTATTATATTTGTAATGTAAACTTTTAGTAATGAAAAATATACTAACATCAATAATCATTATCATTTCAATTCATTCATTCTCACAAAATGAATTGAAAAATGGTTTTGTTGATATTTTTCAAACTGCTAAAGTGGAAGAGAATCATTTTTTTGTACAAGATGTTATTCAGAAATTAAATCTTCAATTATTTGAAGAGATAAAGATTTCTGAAGATTTAAAAAAGTATCCTATCGCTGAGAAAAAATTTGTATTCAAAGAAAAAACTAGCTCAGATTTTAAAATTACTTTTCAAAAAAATTTAATTGAGGAAAATAAGATTGATTCAAAACAAAGTTTCATCATTGAAATGAACGAAAATTTTATAGACAATGTCATCGTTAAATTATTAATTGAAGAAGATAAAATTCAAGAAATAATTGTAAGTGATATAAAAAACATTGGTGATAGAAATCTTGAAATCTATAGAAATCTTTCAGATTTAGAGAATAAATTACTGATTGTATATAAAATTGATAATTCTAACAGCATTCAAATTGGAAATGATATTTTTCCACATGTATATAAATTACAAAAAACAGATGTTGAAAAAACACTGAATACAAGCTTAAATTTACTAGCAGTAAATTTTTAACTCTTAACTTTTTCATTTAAGTGAATTGTTATTTTTGGTTGATTAATTAGGCATCTAATCTAGGATTAGATGCCTTTATTATTACAACCCATTCATAAAATTACTGTACGGATCTTTAAATTGGGTTCCTTCAGCAAATCTATATTTGCTTAACTTTTTAAATTCTACCAATCCCCATAAAACAAATTCTTTTACAAAATAGCGATCTTCAACAATCATATTTGGTTGATGCTTTATCAAAAAATCATCTAAAGCAGTAATTCTATCCAACTCATTTTGGTATTGAATTTCAGTAAAATCATCTAACAATTCAAAATCTTCATCTGCATTGAAAAACCAAGAAATAATTTCATCATAAGGAGTATCTTCATGTTGCTTTTCTAATTTTTTAATTTCAGGAAAATAGGTTGGAAATAATGATTTTATTGCTTTGTGAATCAAATTTTCGGCAACAACATGCGCTCCTTCTTGCTCACCTTCATACACCAATTCAACTTTTCCTGTGATTGCAGGAATAATTCCATCAAAATCACCCAAACGAACTGTTGTGTAGGAATCACCAGATATCAATGCTCTTCGCTCAGCAGTACTCAATAAATTTTCATATGCAGAAATACTTAAACGTGCACTTACGCCACTTTTCGCATCAATAAATTCGCTTTCTCGCGCTTCAAAAACCACTTGCTCTAGTAAATCTTTTGCCAATTCTGGAACTTTTATATTTTCTTTTTGAGCACTTACTTTTTGAGCTTCTTGTTGTGTGATGATTTTTGCAGTTTCAATATCTTGAGGATAATGGGTTAAAATTTGAGAACCAATTCTGTCTTTTAAAGGCGTAACTATGCTTCCTCTGTTGGTATAATCTTCAGGATTTGCGGTAAAAACAAATTGCATATCCAAAGGCAAACGCAATTTAAATCCACGAATTTGAATATCACCTTCTTGTAGAATATTAAATAGAGCAACTTGAATTCTTGCTTGCAAATCGGGTAATTCATTGATGACAAAAATGCATCTGTTTGCTCTTGGAATCATTCCGAAATGAATCACTCTGTCATCAGCATAACTCAATTTTAAATTGGCTGCTTTTATAGGATCAATATCTCCAATAATATCAGCAACAGTTACATCTGGAGTTGCTAATTTTTCGGCAAAACGTTCGTTTCTATGCAACCAAAAAATAGGAGTTTCATCTCCTTTTTCCTTAATCAATTCTTTGGCAAATCTTGATATAGGACAAAAAGGATCATCATTGATTTCTGAACCTTCTACTACAGGAATATATTCATCCAAAAGATCTACCATCAATCTTGCCAAACGTGTTTTTGCTTGTCCACGCAAACCCAATAAATTGATATTGTGCTTACTCAAAATCGCTCTTTCTAATTCAGGAATTACTGTATTTTCATAACCATGAACACCTTTAAAAATGGTTTCTTTGTTCATGATTTTACTAATAAGATTTTCTCTCAACTCATCTTTTATCGATTTTGATTGATATCCTAATTTCTTTAAATCTCCTAGTGTTTTAATATTTTCTAAATTCATTTTTCTCTTTTAGCTTTTAGCATTTTGCTTTTAGCTATTTTAATTAATGTTTTTTCCTTGTGAAAGCTAAAAGCTAACAACTAATTGCTAATTTTTACCCTCTTATTCTCTTTTTTCGATTGTTTTCGTAATCTTCAAAAATCATTTCTCCTAAACCTTTTAAACCTGTATAAAATGCTTTTCCTTGATTTGCGTTGGTAAAAGCACTCACAAACTGCATCAAATAAGGATCTTGAGCAATCATAAAGGTGGTTATTGGAATGTGCAATTTTCGAGCTTGTTGTGCCATTGCATAACATTTATTAACAATGTATGTATCTAAACCATTGCTATTTTTATAATATTGTCCATCTGGCAAACGCAAACAACTTGGTTTTCCGTCGGTAATCATAAAAATTTGTTTGTTGGTATTTCGTTTTCTACGTAATAAATCCATTGCCAATTGCAAGCCTGCTACTGTATTTGTGTGATAAGGTCCCACTTGTAAATACGGTAATTCTTTGATGTCAATTGTCCAAGCATCATTTCCAAAAACGATGATATCCAACGTATCTTTTGGATAACGTGTGGTGATCAATTCAGCCAAGGCCATTGCTACTTTTTTGGCAGGCGTAATTCTGTCTTCGCCATATAAAATCATAGAATGACTGATATCAATCATCAAAACAGTGCTCATTTGCGATTTGTGAAGGGTTTCTTCTACCACCAAATCATTTTCTGAAAGTGTAAAATCTTGAACTCCATGATTGACTTGCGCGTTTTTTAAACTTTCAGTGATTGAAACTTTGTCTAAATTATCTCCAAATTGATACTCTCTAAAATCACCTGTATGTTCATCTCCCAAACCAGGAGATTTACTTTTGTGATTTCCAGAACCACTTTTTTTGATTTTTCCAAAAATGTGTTTGAGTGCTTGTTGACGAATAGCACGTTCCGTTTTGGGAGTTATTTTAGTTCCTCCAACTCCATTTGGATCAATTTCTTCTTTGATATAACCTTTCTTTTTTAAATCTTCAACAAAATCATCAATTGTATAATGTTCATCTGTCAATTTGTATTCTTTATCCAAAGAACGAAGCCAATCAATCGCTTCGTCAAAATCTCCAGAAGTATAGGTAATTAGCTCTTTGAAAATCTCAAAAAGTTTCTCAAAAGGCGATTGATCCTCAGGCTCAAAAGAAGTAAAAACGAATCCTTTTTTATTGTTTTTTTTCATTGGCATAAAAATACAACATTCTAAAATGAATTGAGGATATGATATTTGACCTTATAAAAATTTTAACAAAAAAACTTTTATTGCATTGAGTTCTTAATTTTATCATAAAATTAACAGTCAAATACGGGCACAAAAACTACCTTAACATCTTATATCATAAATTCAAATTACAATGAAAACAATGTATTCAAACAAACTCTTGTTTTTTTGGCTTTTTGTCTTAACACTATCTGTTGCTGGTGTTCAAGACATAAATGCTCAAAGAAAGAAAAAAAAGGACTCTAAAGAAATTGTTACTCCAAATCCAACACCTCCCGCTAAAAAGGATAAAACTGTGGCTGATTTGACTAAAAGTAGCAAAAAAATTGAGGGTCTTTTCACTATTTTTCAAGACACTGTAACTGGTGGTGTGAAACTTTTGGTGAAAAAAGATCAATTAAACAAAGATTTTATTTATTTCGCTCAAATTGCTGACGGAGTTACTGAAGCTGGTCATTTTAGAGGATCATACCAAGGTTCATCCGTATTTCATATCAAACAATATTTTGATAGAATCGATTTTGTTGCTCCAAATACAGCTTTTTATTTTGACAAAAACAATGCAATTTCAAAATCTGCAGAAGCTAATATCAGTGATGCAGTAATTGCAACCGGAAAAGTTTTAGTTGCTGATGAAAAAAAAGGAGAATATTTAATTGAAGCTGATGGATTATTTTTATCAGAAACATTTACAACGATTAAAAGACCAAGATTTCCTGGAGCGTCTCCATTTGCATTTACTTTAGGAAACTTTGACAAAAGCAGATCAAAAATAGAAGCGATTAAAAATTACCCAGAGAACACCAATATTAAGACTGAATATGTGTATTACAATCCTTCAGTAATGAATGGTGGTTCTGAGGCAGTAACTGATGGCAGAAGTGTTGCAATAAAAGTGTTCCATACGTTTATGAACATGCCTGCTGATGATTATGAACCAAGAATGGATGATCCAAGAGTTGGTTATTTTTTAACGCAAACAAATGACATGACTACCACTGAAACCATCAATTATAGAGATATGATTCACAGATGGAAATTGGTGAAAAAAGACCCAAATGCTGCCATTTCAGAACCTGTAACTCCTATAACTTGGTGGATTGAAAATACAACTCCTGTAGAGTGGAGAGAAACCATTAAAGAGGGTGTTTTGGCTTGGAACGAAGCTTTTGAAAAAGCAGGTTTTAAAAATGCAATGGTTGTAAAAGTACAACCTGATGATGCTGATTGGGATGCAGGAGATGTACGTTATAACGTTTTACGTTGGACATCTTCTCCAAATCCTCCTTTTGGTGGTTATGGACCAAGTTTCGTAAATCCAAGAACTGGAGAAATTTTAGGTGCTGATATCATGTTAGAATTTGTTCATTTTACTAACAGAGTTTTCCAAGACAAGTTATTCAACAATGCTTCAGCAAACATGAAATTAGAAACTCCACAAGAATTGGAGTTCAAAAAGTTCTTAGCTAAAGAAAACTTATTGATGTGTTCTGCTGGTCATATCATGCACGAAAATTTACAACTAGGTACAACTGTTTTACAAGCAACGGGTGCATCTGATTTAGATATGGAAGCTATCAAAAAAGAAGGGATGAAATCGTTAATTATGCACGAAGTTGGACATACTTTAGGATTGAGCCACAATATGAAAGCGAGTCAATTATTTACTCCTGAGCAATTAGCTGATAAAGAATTTATCAAAGGAAAAGCGTTGACTGGATCTGTGATGGATTATGCAGGAATCAATATTACCAATGACAGAAGCAAACAAGGGCAATATTATGACATGAACGTTGGTCCTTATGACATTTGGGCTATTCAATTTGGATATACACCATTTAAAAATGACGCTGAAAAAGAGGCTTTGTTGAATAAATCAACTCAGCCTGAATTGATTTTTGGAAACGACGCAGATGATATGCGATCTCCAGGAAAAGCTATTGATCCAAGAGTTATGATTGGTGATTTGTCTAGTGATGCTATTACTTATTCTATTAACAGAATTGAATTGGTAAATGACATGATGAAAAAAATCAAAACTCAATTTACCAAAAAAGGACAAACTTTTGAAGAATTAAGAAGAGCCTATTATACACTTCACAGTCAATCTTCAATTGCAGGTGGAGTTATTTCTAGATATATTGGAGGGGTGTATGTTGACAGAGCTACTTTTGGCCAAGAAGGTGCTACACAACCTTATACACCCGTTAGTTTAAAAGATCAAAAAAGAGCTATGAATGCATTGAACAAATACATTTTCGCTCCGAATGCTTTTGATACCCCAAATGATGTTTACAATTACATCGCAAGACAAAGAAGAGGTTATAATTTCTCTGGTGGAACTGAAGATCCAAAAATTCACGATCAAGTATTAGGATATCAAACAAGCGTTTTAGCTCATATCATGCATCCAAATACTTTACAAAGAATATCTGACTCAGAATTATACGGAAATCAATACAAATTATCTACATTCATGTCTGATTTAAACAACATGATGTTCAAGCCAGATGTTTCTGGATCTATCAATTCTTTCCGTCAAAACTTACAAGCAGTCTATGTAAAAAGATTAATTGCGATGATTACAGGAAATACAAGTAGTCGTTTTTCAGTAGCTTCTCAATCTATGGCTATTCACAATTTGAATAACATTAAAACTTGGGTAAGTAATGGAACTGGAGATTTGGCAACAATTGCTCACAAAAATCATTTAAAAACATTGATTACCAATGCTTTAAAAGAAATAAAATAATTTAATAATTATTTATTATTCAAACCGCAATCTTTTCGATTGCGGTTTTTTTATCTTTACAATATGGCAAAAATTTTAATTACTGGTGGTACAGGTTTGATAGGAAACAAACTTACCCAATTATTGATAGAGAGAAATCATGAAGTAGCAATTTTAAGCAGAAAACCCTCTGAAAAAAACGAGTTTAAATGGGATATTGCAAAAAACACTATTGATGAGAAAGCCTTTGAAAATATTGATTTTATCATTCATTTGGCTGGTGCTGGAATTGCTGACGAACGTTGGTCAAATAAACGAAAAAAAGAATTGATTGATAGTAGAGTGCATTCTGCAAATCTTCTTTTTAACTATGTAAAAAAACGTAAAATTCCTTTGAAAGGTTTTATTTCTGCATCAGGAATTGGCTATTATGGTGCTGTAACTTCGGAAGTCGTTTTTGAAGAAACTGCTATAGCTGGCAATGATTTTTTAGCAGAAATCTGTATAAAATGGGAAGCAGCTGCAATGCAATTTGCAAAAGAGCAAATTCCTGTAACTATTTTAAGAACTGGTGTTGTTTTATCTTCAAATGGTGGTGCTTTAGAAAAAATGAAAACTCCTATAATTACTCCTTTAGGTTCAGGAAAACAAAATTTACCTTGGATTCATATTGACGATTTGTGCGAAATGTATCTGAAAGCTATTGAAAATAATTTAACTGGAATTTACAATGCTGTTGCCCCTGAACATCAAACTAGTTATTCATTTTCAAAAGAGTTGGCAAAAAGTGTCCAAAAACCTTTTGTTGATTTTCCTGTTCCTAGTTTTGTTTTGAAAATAATGTTTGGTGAAATGGCAATAATCTTATTGGAAGGAAGTAGAATTTCTGCAAAAAAAATCGAAAAGACTGGTTTTTCTTTTCGATTTGATACACTTGAAAAAGCGTTAAAAAGTTTATAAATTCTTATTTTAATTGAAAGTTGAAGTAATATTCAGTGCAACTTCACTCCAAGTTACAGAAACTCCATCAGAACCTTTGTGTAAATCTTCGCAAACTTTATTCAAAGATGCTAATGCAGCAGATGCATTCCAATTATTAATATCAATGGATGCTTGCATATTGAAGGTTTTATCAACGATGGTATACGTAAAAGGTACGTCTTGTGTTTCTCCATTCATTGTAATTTTTGCAATTCCATTGCTATCGTCGGAAATTATTAGTTTTCCTGAAAGTAACTCAGTATTATTCATTACTCCAAAAAAGAATTTTTTAATTTTATAATCTCTGCTTGAATCTTTAGTTAGCAAACTACTAACCGGAATTGAAAACTGTGTATTATGAACTGCCTCTTTTACACTATTTCCAGTTCCACCTGAAACAATATCAACCTTAGAAAATTGACCTCCAACTGGTATTTTTTCGGTTGTTTTATAAGCGGTAAAATTTATTTCATTTTTTGCGTATTTTATTGCAAATGGTGCAGCAATTTTTTCAGAATCATCTGAAGAATCTTTCTTTGACTCTGATTTACAAGAAATTGCAGTTGAAATAATTAAAATTCCTAAAAAAATAGTAGCGATGATTTTTTTCATTTCGTTTGATTTTTATCTGTTAATATGGTGTTTGCCAATGCAATATATTCTCTTTTTGCATCCTCTGAAGACATTCCGTTCAATTGCATCCAAGCGTTAAATTTAAAACCACTAATTAAATTTGATCCACTGTTGAACGTAAAATTATTACCATAGTTGGCTTGTTTGTAGTAGGCATAAAAACGCAACATCACATCAGGAGCGACTCCTTTTTTTAATTTAGATATTTTATCAAAAGCCTCTTGATATAAAGTATCTAAATCTTTTTCAGTATTATTTTTCGGCAATGACTTGGACACCTCCTTTTACTTTATCTCCTAATTTTACATGTATCTTTGTACCAATTGGCAAAAATAAATCAACTCTTGAACCGAATTTAATAAACCCAGCATCAGTTCCTTGAGTTACCATTTCTCCTTCTTTAGCGTAGTTAACAATTCTTTTCGCTAATGCACCAGCAATTTGTCTGTATAAAATGTTTCCAAAAGTTTCATTTTGTATTACAACAGTTGTGCGTTCATTTTCAGTAGATGCTTTTGGATGCCAAGCTACCAAATATTTTCCAGGATGATATTTGCTATATGCAATTGTTCCACTCATAGCATATCTTGTTACATGAACATTGATTGGTGACATAAAAATAGAAACTTGAATTCTTTTATCTTTAAAAAATTCAGGTTCTTCAACTTCTTCAATCACTACTACTTTTCCGTCAACAGGAGCAATAATATGTGCATCATTTAAAGTAGTTTTTCTATTCGGATTTCTAAAAAACTGCAAAATTAAAACTACAAAGCCAAGTGTTAAAACTTGCGTAATTTTGATTGCCAAAGTAGTATGAAAAATTTTTTCTGCTCCTAAAATAATTGCAATTGCAATAATAAATGTAATTGAAATTATTTTGTAACCTTCTTTATGAAATCGAATCATTTTATATTATAAAATTTATATACAAATATACGAATGGTGAAGCAAACAGCAAACTATCAAGTCTGTCTAAAATCCCTCCATGTCCTGGCATTAAATTACCACTGTCTTTTAAATTGGCTTGTCTTTTAAATTTTGAAACAACCAAATCTCCAATAGTTCCTAAATTTGATACAATTAGCGCTATCATCATCCAATGAAATAATGAAAAATGTGGATAAACCTTACTAATTACTAAAGCTGCTAACAAAGAAAAAACCATACCTCCAATAAATCCTTCTACTGTTTTATTAGGAGAAACTGAGGGGAATAATTTTCTTTTTCCAAAATTTTTACCAACCAAAAATGCAAATGAATCATTGATCCAAATGATTGATAAGATACTAATCATTAAATACGGATGAAATATTCCGTCTGAAAATGGCAATAAAACTAAAAAACAAAAGGAAAAAATAATATATCGAATTGTAATTCCTAATTTGATTCGTTCAGTGTTATAAATGATAGGTTTTTTTGTAAAAAGTTGATACGAAAAAAACAAAGAAGATGCTAATGTGATGAAAAGTATTCCTGTAGTTGCGAAGCTTTTTTGCCTGATAAACATTAAAAAAATAGTTACTCCAAAAAAGATATATGGGGCTATTGATTTGAGTTGAATCATTTTTCCAAATTCCCATAAACACAACAATCCAAAACAGATAATTAAAACCAAGTATGATTCTTGAGAAAACAAAATTGAAAAAAGGAATAACAACACGTAAACAATTCCCGAAAAACTCCTTCTAAAAAGGTTACTCATATCACAAATCTTCTAAAAGCAGCAAATATAAGTTTTTTGAATTATTGTTGCCGTAATTTAAAAAATTATCGTCAGATTTATTGACTTCATAATTTTTTATAGCAGAAATATTGGTAGGTAATATGTGTTTATGATTCATTTTTATCCCTGTCAAACCTTGTCCTGAATTTTTTACAATTTGACTTGTAGTTGCATAGATGATAAAGTTTTTTGGATAATCAGAAAGCCTTGTACTACCTATTTGGTCTGATGAAAATAAAATATCACCATTGTCTGCAATTAAATGTTCGCAAGTAGAAAAAACGGGGGTTTCTTGAGTATATTTTGAAGCTATTGTAACTTCATTTTTATCAAAAAATGTTGCTAAATTTTTATTGAGTAGAAATAATTCATTCCAATTATTTTCAGAAAGTACTTTTTTTAAATTTTCAATAACCTCTGAATTTTTAACACAATACAAAAACTTTCCACCTTTTTTTAAAAAATTATGGACAAACAAATCGTCCATAGACAAATTTACAGGTTGTTTTTCAACAACAGGCTCTTCTTGACTTGAAAGGTTAAAAAGTTTCTTTAAAAAATTCATTATAAAAAATTATTCTTCTGTGATTTCTTCAACACTTGGAATCTCTACAACCTTTTTTTCTACAATTGACTCTTCAAATTCGAAAGGCCTTTCACCAAAGATTTTTAGTAAATCATCCTTAAAAATAACTTCTTTTTCTAATAACAATTCTGCTAAGGTCGTTAATTTTTCTTTATTATCCGTTAAAATTTTTAAAGCTCTTTGATATTGAGTTTCAATCATCTTAGAAATTTCAGTATCAATTTTTTTCCCAGTTTCTTCGCTGTAAGGTTTTACAAATGCATCATTACCAGAAGAATCATAGTAGGTGATGTTTCCTATTTCATCATTCAATCCGTATACTGTTACCATCGCTCTGGCTTGTTTGGTAACTTTTTCTAAGTCACTCAATGCACCTGTTGAAATCTTATCAAAAATGATTTTTTCTGCAGCTCTTCCTCCTAAGGTTGCACACATTTCATCTAACATTTGTTCAGTTTGAACAATCATTCTTTCTGCTGGCAAATACCAAGCTGCTCCTAAAGATTGGCCTCTTGGAACAATAGTTACTTTTACCAAAGGCGCTGCATGCTCTAACATCCAACTAATTGTTGCGTGACCAGCTTCATGAAAAGCAATAACTTTCTTTTCTCTAGGCGTAATCATTTTATTTTTCTTTTCTAAACCACCTACAATTCTATCAACTGCATCTAAAAAATCTTGTTGATGAATGGCTTTTTTTCCTGTTCTTGCAGCAATTAGAGCAGCTTCATTACACATATTTGCAATATCAGCACCTGAAAAACCTGGAGTTTGTTGCGCTAGAAAATCGATATTTACATCATTCGCTAATTTTAACGTTTTGATATGTACATTAAAAATTTCATTTCTCTCACGAATATCTGGTAAATCAACATAAATTTGACGATCAAAACGACCTGCACGCATTAAGGCTTTGTCTAAAACATCAGCTCTGTTTGTTGCAGCCAATACAATTACGTTTGTATCTGTTCCAAAACCATCCATCTCAGTCAACAACTGGTTCAAGGTATTTTCGCGTTCATCATTTCCACCAGTCATGCTGTTTTTTCCACGAGCTCTACCAATCGCATCAATCTCATCAATAAAAATGATTGAAGGTGATTTTTGTGCTGCTTGTTTAAACAAATCACGAACTCTTGAGGCTCCTACTCCAACAAACATTTCCACAAAATCAGAACCTGATAAAGAGAAAAATGGTACGCCAGCTTCACCAGCAACTGCTTTTGCAAGTAATGTTTTTCCTGTTCCTGGAGGTCCAACTAGCAATGCTCCTTTCGGAATTTTCCCTCCCAAAGATGTATATTTTTCTGGACTTTTTAAGAAATCTACAATTTCTTGCACTTCTTCTTTTGCGCCTTCTAGACCAGCTACGTTTTCGAATGTTGTTTTTACTTTAGTGTCTTTATCAAATAGTTTTGCTTTGGATTTTCCAATGCTAAAAATTTGTCCACCACCTCCTGCACCACCACCTGCGCCTGACATTCTTCTCATAAAAAACAACCAAACAGCGATTAAAATGATGAATGGTAAAAACCCAATTATCATATCTAAAATGCTTGTTTTTTCTTTATTTCTGATATCAATTATCAGATTGCTGTTTTCTTCTTTTGCTTTAGAAATGCTATCTTCAAAGTTTTTTAAATCCCCAAAATTATATTCATAAACAGGTGATCCTGGTCTGTAAAAGGGAGAAGATGTGGCTTTTTGATGAACTTCTTTCTTTAAAGCTTCTTGAGTTAAATAAATTTGAGCAATATCTTTATTGATGATAAAAACCTCTTTGATATCATTGTCTTTTAAGAAAACTTCAAACTTGTTTTTTGAAATGGTATGTGAAGCCAAATCACCACTATTAAAAAACTGAATAGCAATAATTGCAATAATTACTGCACCATATAACCAATAAGAACTAAATTTAAATTTAGGCGTATTATTTTTATTTTCTTTATTTGAATCGCTCATTTATATCAAAATCAATTAAATTTTACCGGATTTATTTGGGTAATTTTTGCATCACCCCACAAACTTTCAATATCATAAAAGTCTCTCACATGCTTTTGAAAAATGTGAACTACCACATTTACATAATCCATCAAAACCCATTCTGCATTTGTTTCACCTTCAACATGCCAAGGTTTATCTTTTATTTCTTTACTTACAACTTTTTGAACTGAACCAGAAATTGCATTTACTTGTGTATTGGAGTTTCCAGAACAAATGATAAAATAATCACATACGGTATTTTCAATTTCTCTAAGATCTAATAATTGAATATTTTCTCCTTTTACATCATCAATTCCTTTGATAATTACTGCGATTAATTCGTCAGCGCTTACTTGTTTTTTTGTCATTAATTTTTTACTAAAATTTTGCGCAAAGTTATTATTTTTTTGCGACAAATTTGCTTAATATTGAACTACTTTACACTTAATTTAACAGATTGAAATTAATCAAACTTAATGCCATTAACTCTACAAATACTTTTCTAAAAGATTTGTCTAAAAACACCATCCTAGAGAACTTTACAATTGTGGTTACCGAAAATCAAACAAATGGCAGAGGACAACAAGAGAGTTCATGGGTTTCTGAACCCAATAAAAACCTCACTTTTAGTGTTTATTTATGTGATTTAAATCTGGATATTAGCAATAAAAAATATTTGAATTACGCAGTAAGTTTATCGATTTTTTCTGTCCTAAAAAATAAAAATATTCCAAATTTGGCTATCAAATGGCCAAATGACATTGTGTCAGGAAATAAGAAATTATGTGGCATTTTGATTGAAAATTCCATTCAAAAAAATAGTATTCAAAATTCAATCATTGGAATTGGACTCAATGTAAATCAAGAAAGATTTTCAGAAACTTTAAAAAATGTTACTTCTTTGAAAAACCTTTTGCACAAAGATGTTGAGTTAGATAATTTACTCAAAGATATTTGTTTTGAATTACAGAATCAGTTACTGATTTTATCTGAGAAAAAGTACCAAATGTTAGAAGATAACTATCTAAAAGTACTCTATCAAATTCACAAAGCAATGATGTTTAAAAACACCGAAAACGAATTATTTTTAGGAATCATAAGAGGAATTTCCGAAACAGGCAATATCATTATCGAACTTGAAAATGAAACTAAAAGAGAATTTGGTATTAAGGAAATTTCCTTTGCTTAAAGTTTTTCCATA
Source organism: Polaribacter gangjinensis (assembly GCF_038024125.1). Taxonomy (NCBI): domain Bacteria; kingdom Pseudomonadati; phylum Bacteroidota; class Flavobacteriia; order Flavobacteriales; family Flavobacteriaceae; genus Polaribacter; species Polaribacter gangjinensis. The sequence goes on along the minus strand of NZ_CP150662.1, from coordinate 2,776,577 downwards.
TTTTCTGTCAAGGTTTCAATAAAAGTAGTCAATGGTTTTTTTACCATCATTGCCATCATCATATTGAATTCGCCATTAAAATCTAATTGAGCTTCACAAGAATTGGCATCAATTGCAGTGATATCAGCAACTAAATGAAAATCTAGTTTACTACTTGCAGCGCCTAAAGTAATGTTCGAATAAGGAGTTTTTTCTTTTAAAATCAATCGAATTTCAGGCATACCTTTCAATCCGAATAAAAAAGAATCGCCATCAACTTCAAATTTCTGAATAGAATCTGGCATTAATTTTTCAAAATTCTTCAAATCTGATAAAAATTCATACAACGCTTGTTGCGATTTTTGAACTACTACTTTTTTGCCATTAATATTCATAATTTATATATTTTATTGTTTCCAATCACTAGGATTTGAACTCCATTCTTTTAATGTAACTAACTCATTTTCATTAATATAATTACTATCCAAAGCTTGCTCTAACAAATATTGATAATTACTTAATGTGACCAGATTTACGTTTTTATCGTTGAAATTTTTTGTTGCAACATCAAATCCATATGTAAAAATAGCTACCATTCCTTTGATAACTGCACCTGCATCTTTCAATGCATCAACAGCTTGCAAACTACTATTTCCTGTACTGATCAAATCTTCAATAACAACTACATTTTGTCCTTTTTCTAAATGACCTTCCACTTGGTTTTGTCTACCATGTTTTTTAGGCTCAGGTCTCACATACACAAACGGAACGCCCAATTGCTGAGCAACCAAAACCCCCATAGCAATAGCGCCTGTGGCAACACCTGCAATAATATCTGGTTTTCCATACTGTAATTCGACAATTTTAGCGATTTCTTCCTTAATAAAAACTCGTACAGGGGGGTAAGAAAGTGTCAATCTATTGTCACAATAAATAGGAGATTTCCAGCCAGAAGCCCAAGTAAAAGGTTTGTTTGGACTCAATTTTATTGCTTTAATTTGCAATAAAAGTTCGGCAGTTTTTTTTGCTGTATCTTTGTTCATAATCATATCACAAATGTATAAAGTTTTTATAAATGATAAGCCAATAATTATCACATCTTCTTCAAAAAAAGAAAATAATTTTCCTGTATATGTATTTAAAAATACTGTGATTGATGAAGTAATTCACAAGCTAAAAAACGATGATTTTAAAGGTATTAATTTATATACTACTGATTTAGAAGATGATTGGAAATTATTTTTAACCCATTTTGATGTAGTTAAAGCAGCTGGAGGTTTGGTAATCAATCCAAACAAAGAAGTGCTTTTTATTTACCGAAACAATGTATGGGATTTACCAAAAGGACATATCGAAAAAAATGAGAGTACGGAAAATGCAGCAATTAGAGAAGTTGAAGAAGAATGTGGAATTGAACAATTATCTATCATTCAAAAATTAATAACAACGTATCACATTTATTTTCTTGATGGCATCAAATTGAAAGAAACTCATTGGTTTTTGATGCATTCTGATGATTCCAAAAAACTTATTCCTCAATTAGAAGAGGGAATTACAGAGGTTGCTTTTAAGAACAGTAATGAAATTGAAATGGTTTTTAAAAACACCTATTCCAACATAAAAATGGTTTATGAAAACTATTTACAAAGATTCAACGAGTAATTTTTAAAACTGAAAACTATTTTTCAAGTGTAAAAATGAATTTTGCTCCTTTACCCACGGCTGATTGAAGTTGAATAGTGCCTCCACTATTTTCAACCATTTTTTTAACAGTTGCTAAACCAATTCCATTACCGGGTTTTCCATATCTATCTTTACCTGCAATTACTTTAAAAATTTGAAAAACCTTCTCTTGAAATTCTGCAGGAATTCCTGGTCCATTATCTTGAACAAAAATTTCATAAAACCTATCTGTAGCAGAAATTCCTACTTCAATTTCAATAAAATTTTTATCGTTATATTTTATGGCATTTGTTATTAGGTTTATTAAAATTTGGCTCAGAGCGGCTTTATTGGTATAAATTGTTTTAAGAGTAGAGGTAAATGTGATTTTTAGATCATTTTCATAACGAAAAAGACTCTTGAAATCAGATTGTAAATTCTCAATATCAATATCAGATTTTTCTTGTTGCAATACATTTTCACTTTTGCTATACTCCAACAATCCATCAATCAACGTTCTTAATTTCTCAGAAGAATTTTCAATATGACCTAAAATTTCCAACCCTTGCACATCAATAATTGATTGGTATTTGTGTGAAAACAATTGTGTTAATCCAGAAATACTGAGTAATGGAGATTTTAAATCGTGAGCAGCAACATAGGCAAATCGCTCCAATTCTTCGTTTCTAATTTCTAATTTTTTTAAGATATTTTCGAGTTCAATATTATTTTTTCTAAGATTCAGAGTGTTCATTACCTGCGTTGCCAATGCATTTAATGATTTTAATTGACGTTCCGTTAATTTTTTAGGTTTTTCATCTAACACACACAATGTTCCTAAAGGAAGTCCGTGATCACTAACCAAAGGGACTCCTGCATAAAAAGATATTTTGGGAGGACCTGTTACTAGAGGATTGTCAAAAAAACGTTCATCAAGTTTAGCATCCTCAACAATAAAAGTATTTTTTTCATCATTGATTGCATGTGCACAAAAAGATACATCTCTCGAAGTTTCATCAACCGTAAGTCCAATTTTTGATTTAAACCACTGACGATCTCTATCAATCAGAGAAATTAAAGAAATATCCGTGTTGCAAATTTCTGCGGCAATAGCAACAATACTGTCATAATCATCTTCAGGAAGGGTATCAAGAATATTATAAGATTCAAGTTCTTTAATTCTTTCTTTTTCATTGATATGAAGTGCTGGTTTTATCATAGTTTACAATTTTTGTAACATTTGAAATGGGGGTTTTTTCTATTATGATAATAACCACGAATCTATGATTATTTGTATCAAGAAACAAGTTTAAGAGTGTTAAAAAATATTTTTAACTAAGTCCAAAATCCATTATTGGCAAAGTTCTAATTCTTTTTCCTGTAGCATTAAAAATTGCATTGCAAATTGCAGGAGCCATTACAGGTACGCCAGGTTCTCCAACTCCAGTGGCAGGTTCATTCATGGCTTCAATAATTTCAACTGATATTTTAGGTGCATCTTTCATTCGGGTCATTTGATAATCAAAAAAGTTATACTGCTCTACAGCACCTTCTTTTGCAGTGATTTTACCAAATAATGCCAATGAAATTCCGAAAATTGCGGCACCTTCTAACTGGTTGATTACGTTGTCTTTATTCAAAACCAAACCACAATCTATGGTTGTCCAAACTTGTTCTACTTTTAAATTTCCATTGATTACTGAAACTTCAACTGCTGTAGCAACATAGCTGTAAAAACTATAATGAACTGCAACTCCAATTCCATGATTTTCAGGACGTTTTCTTTTAAAGTCTGATATTTTCGCAGTATTTTCCAACACCTTCTTCATGCGTTTTGAATCGTAAGGAAAATCTGATTTTCCTTGAATCATTCGATCTTTTCCAATCAATTCCAATTGAAAATCAACAGGATTTTTTTGGGCTGCAAAAGCCAATTCATCCACAAAAGAATTGTTGGCAAATCCGCTATGAATATGCACCACTGAACGCATCCAACCTATTCGCAAATGTGCTTCCGCTTTTACATTTTCCAATCTAAAATTTTCGATATCATAAGGATTATTGGTAAATCCTTGATTCAATTCAAATCCAGAAGCATAATCAGATAATGGTTTGAATGAGGAGACAATTGATGGCAAAGCAACTCGTTGCAACCACCCAGAAACTTGACCTTTTTTATTGATGCTTCCTTTGAGATATTGCATACTTGTTGCATGATAAAAACTGTGTTTTACATCATCTTCGCGTGTCCAAATAACTTGAACGGGTGCATTTATTTTTTTGGATAAGGCAACGGCTTCCACTACAAAATCTGATTTGGATTTTCGTCCAAAACCACCTCCTAAAAAAGTAACATTTACAGTAATATTTTCTAAAGGGATTTCAAAAAAATGGGCAATTTCTGCTCTAGCTGTTTGTGGATCTTGTACTGGAGCCCAAACTTCTACTTTATTTCCTTGAAACCAAGCTGTTGCATTCGGAACTTCCATTGGAGTGTGCACTAAAAAAGGAACCTGGTATGTTGCTTCAATCGTTTTATCAGCTTCAGAGAATGCTTTTGATACATTTCCTTTACTTCCTGGAACTAATTTATCAGTTTCATGTACTCTTTGAGTCAAGATTTCAGAAAATTTCTGAGAATCAAAAGAGTGATTTTCACCATAATTCCATTCAATTTCCAAACTCAATTTACCTTGAAAAGCAGCCCAAGTATTATTGGCAATTACAGCAACGCCTCCTAAAGCGCCAAAAAATTGACCAATTGGAGGTACAATTCTATCTAATTGAATGACTTTTTCAACTCCTGAAATTTTTTCAGCATCTGAACAATTAAAACTTTTTACAGTTCCAAAAGTTACGGGACATCTTGCAATTGCTGCAAATTTCATATTCGGAATGCGAATATCCATTCCATATTTAGCAGTTCCATGTGTAAAGTCTTTTAAATCAACACTTTTTAAGGTTTTTCCAATGTATTTAAAATCTTCAACTTTTTTCAATTTAAGAGAATTTTCAGCAGGAATTGGCATTTTTGTTGCGATCTCAATCAAATCTCCAAAGAATATTTTTTCACTTGTTTTTTGATTAATGATAAAATGATTTTCGGCTTTACAATCTTTGTCAGAAATATTCCATTTTTGAGCAGCAGCAGCAATCAACATCATTTTTGCAGTGGCTCCCATTTTGCGCATTGGCTCTAAAATAGTTCGTACACTTCTAGAACCATCTGTATTTTGATTGCCATATTTTTCATGCCCAATTGCTTGTTTTACAGTGATATACTTCCAATCAGCTTCCATTTCATCGGCAATTGCTGATGCCAAAGAAGTTCTGATTCCTTGTCCCATTTCAGAACGAGAAGCCATCAAGGTGATGTTTCCATTTTTTTGAATTTGGATGAATACATTGGGACTAAATGAATTTTCATCCGAAGTCGGAATAAACTCTTTTTTGTCTGATGAAATGTTACATCCCAAAATAATTCCTGTAGAAGTCAATCCAAAAAGTTTGACAAAATCTCTGCGATTAATTTTTTGAATAGTACCCATTATCCTTGATTTTTTAGTGCTACAACTTTATGAATTGCCTTTCTAATTCTTGAATAGGTGCCACATCTGCAAATATTTCCACTCATAGCATTGTCAATATCTTCATCAGTTGGATTTGCATTGTTTTCTAACAAAAAAGTTGCAGCTATCAATTGCCCTGATTGACAATAACCGCATTGTGGTACATTGCCTTCTTGCCATGCTTCACGTAAAATTTCTAAATTAACTGTAGTTCCTTCAATAGTGGTAATTTCTTTTCCAATTCCGAATGAAAGTGGCATGCTGCAAGATTTTATCAAAATTCCATCAACCAAAATTGAACAAGCACTACATTGCCCAACTCCACATCCAAATTTAGTTCCTGTCAAACCAATGATATCTCTAATTACCCATAAAAGTGGCATCTCTTCTGGAGCTTCCACTGGATAATTTTTTCCGTTTATTGATAAATTTGTTTTCATTTTATGATTTTTAACTCGAAATTTTGAAGTTTAAACTTTGAACTTAAAACAACACACAAACCGGATTTGGCGCTGAAATTTCACTAACAAATGTCAATTTTCCTGTTTTGGAATCTCGTTGAAAACTGACAATATTATTGGTATCTTGATTAGCAACTATTAAAAATTTATTATCTGGAGTTAGACTAAAATTTCTGGGCGTTTCTCCTTTTACAGATTCAAAACCAACCAAAGCAAGTGTTCCATTTGAATGATTGATTTTAAAAATGGTAATTGAATTGTGACCGCGATTGGAAGCATATAAAAAATTCCCATCATTAGAAACATGAATATCTGCACCTTTGGTATAGGTTGCATAATCTTTAGGAATCATAGAAACTGTAGCAGAAATTTTGTAAGAATTTCGCATTTTTTCAACCAAAGAAATGGTATTATTGAGTTCATTCAACACATAAATCCATTTTTTATTGGGATGAAAAGTCAAATGTCTTGGTCCTGCAGCTGTTTCCATTTGTAGCGTTTTTTGCCCTGAAAAAACAAACTTTTTTTCAACAGCATCAATCGTTGAAATCCACAATTGATTGGTACCTAAATCTACTGAAATGATATCGTCATTCGCTGGATGAAACCACACTGAATGTGCATGAGGAGCTTCTTGTCTTGAGGTTGTTCCTTTACCAAAATGTTGTTGAACGTCTAATAAATTGGATAATTTTCCATCAGAAGTTAGTTCTAAAAAGCCAACATTTCCTCCAGAATAATTGGCAACCAACACTTGATTTTTAGCATTGATAGCCACAAAACAAGGATGATTTCCACCACTTTCTGATTGACTTTTAAAAATCAAAGAATCTTTTTCAATAGCAAAAGAGGAAACAAAACCGGTTTCATTTTGCGCAACTTCATTAACCGCGAGTAAAGTTTTTCCGTCTTTGGATTTTGCTAAAAAAGACGGATTGCTAATTTCTGCTTTCAAACCTTTGCTTTTTAAAATTCCGCTTTCATCAATTTCATATTGATAAATGCCTTTGCTTTCGCCATTTGTATAAGTTCCTACGAAAAAAGTTGTTTTTTTTGGTGCTTTCATTTTAGTGGTGTTTGCACTAAATACAACTGTCAGAAATGCAAATAATAATACTTTTTTCATAGTCAGAATATTTTAAAAATAGGTAAACGCAAATGCGCTTTTTCATAATGCGGTGAGTTTTTGAAAACAAAATCCAATTGTGCTCTTGGATTTTTTGCAAAATCTGCCTCTGATTTTAGTTTTTCATCCAACAGCTTTTGTAAAGCCGGATTTTCCATCAAAATTTTATGAGCAATATCCTCAAAAACATAGGCAGAATAGCCTTCTTTTTGTTGCAAAATCGTATCAAAAAAGTTCCAATTGAAAAACGAATCTGTAGCTTCTGCTTCTAGGGTTTCTAGTAAATAACGAATTCCTTGTTGATTTGTAGGAATGAAAATATCTCCTTTTTTGAAAGTGAAATTTTCAGTTTTTTTAGAAACTGAAGTGTTGTAATGCAAATAATGCCCTTCATAAGGTGAATTTTGTGTCTTAAAATCAGCGATATGATTTACAGTAACTACAATGGTCGTGTCTTTTTCAAAACGAGTGAATTCAATTTGATTATTTTTCAATCGCTCTAAAACGTCATGCCAACCTTGTTGCAAAATATACGCTTTCGGAATTTCGATTTCTTTGGTCGTTTTAAAGGAATCAAAATACTTGATTTCTTTTACAAAAGGTTTGTTTTGATCATAAAATAAACGTTTCCCAGTAGTCACTTTACTGTCTATCATTTCACCTTCAAATCCTTTAAAATTTAAAATTCTGAATTGTGCTTCATCAACTTTATACTGAATTGGATAGGTTTTTTTTGCTAAAATTTCTTGAGTTGCTTTTGTTCGTAATTCTTTGATTTTTTTAGAATTACGTTCCGTAAAATCAAAAGCAGCAAAAAGCAATTCATAGGTTTGTTCTACTCTAGTTTTATAGGGTTTTAACATGTGTGTTTCCACCATCAAACCCAACGTATGAAACAGCGTTGTATACCCTGTAGAATATCTTGGAGAATCAAAAAATTGCGAAAATCCAGCTTCAGGAGTTGTTCCCCAAACGTTTACATAAGGTGTAATATCAATGCCTTTTTTCAACAACGAATTTTCGATTTCAGGACGCATTGTTTTTTCTAAAAAAGTTCCTAAACTCCCTCCTAATTTGTTATGTTGTGTAAATAAATGTGTGATTGCATATTGATAATCAGCACCATTACTTACATGATTATCAATAAAAACATCCGGATTTACTGCGTGAAAAATCTCCGCAAACGCAGCTGCATTTTTGGTATCTTGTTTTATAAAATCGCGATTCAAATCATAATTTCTGGCATTTCCTCTAAAACCATATGCTAAAGGTCCATTTTGATTGGTTCGTGAGTGGGAATTTCTGTTCAAAGCTCCTCCAATATTATATACAGGAATGATGCAAATGATGGAGTTTTGATATTTTTTTTTCAAAGAATCGCTTTGAACCAAATCTCTCAACAAGAGCATGGAAGCATCAATACCATCAGATTCACCTGGATGAATTCCGTTATTTATTAGGATTTTATTTTTTGACGAATTTTTAATTTCATCAATATTTTTAATTCCTTGTTGATTATATACCACCAAATGCAAAGGTTCTCCAGAATCTGTTTGACCAAAAGTAAACATAGAAATTTGATCAAAAGTAGCTGAAAGCTGCTGGTAATAATTGATAACTTCTTTGTATTCAGGAGTTTCAGTTCCCTTTGATTTTTCAAAAAGTGTGGTAAAATCTGTTGCTGTATTTTTATTTCCAGCACATGAAAGCAATAAAATAAGTATTGAAAAAATTAAAAACTTTTGGATTGTTTTATACATTTATTGAGTTTAAATTTTATTAATTAATTATTCTTTTTAGCCCATTTTTTAAAGTTGTAACTTGAAAATTTAACAATAAACCAAGCTTATAATTACCCAATTTAAGATATTTTAAAACCTGTGCTGTGTGTACATCTGTAAACATTTCAACCAACTTTATTTCGATTACAACTTTGTTTTCCACGAGCAAATCAATACGATATCCGTGATCTAATTTTACTTCTTTATAAATAATTGGCATTGGTTTTTCTTTAATTACTTCCAAACCTTTGTTCTTTAATTCAAAATATAAACATTCTTGATAAGCTGATTCAAGTAAACCAGGACCTAATTGTTTGTGAACTTCAATCGCACAACCTATAATGATATTTGACAACTCATTCTCATTCATACTTAATTATTTTTAGCTATTCCACGAAGTTACACAAAGAAGACTCAAAGTTTCACAAAGAGTTTTTCTTTAAAACCAAAATAACTTTGTGTTTTTTGTGCCTTCTTTGTGTTCTTTGTGTCATAGTTATTTCTAAAGTATTAAAGATCAATGTTGTTTAAAAAATTCAACTTGGTTACTTTTTATTTACAATTACTGATTTTGGAACTAATTTGGTATAATCGCCATTATTTCGAATCACGTCTCTTACAATTGACGAAGAAATATAAGAGGTTCTTGCAGCCGTTAATAAAAATACGGTTTCAATAGATGATAAATGCCTGTTGGTATGTGCAATGGCTTTTTCAAACTCAAAATCTGCAGGATTTCGCAAACCTCTTAAAATGTAATCAACATCATTTTCTTTGCAAAAATCGATAGTCAACCCTGAATACGTCACCACTTTAATTTTAGGATTGTCTTTAAAAGCCTCTTCAATAAACTGCTTGCGTTGTTCCAGTGAAAACATGTATTTTTTATCAGCATTGATTCCAATTGCAATGATGAGTTCATCAAAAAGTTTAGATCCACGTTCAATAATATCAGAGTGACCTAACGTAATTGGATCAAAAGATCCTGGAAAAACAGCTCTATTCATATGTTTAATTTAAAGCCATTTGAATGGCATTATCAAATAATTCTTTCAAGGAAATTCCTGCAGCAGCAGCTTGTTGTGGCAAAATGCTTTCTTCTGTCATTCCAGGAACTGTATTCATTTCTAAGAAAAAAGGCTCGTCATTAACCAAAATATATTCTGAACGCGAAAAACCTTTCATATTCAATACTTTATAGACTTTTTTAGCAACCTCTTCTACTCTTTCTTGAACTTTTGATGAAATTCTGGCAGGTGTAATTTCTTGAGATTTTCCTTCGTATTTTGCTTCGTAATCAAAAAAATCATTTTCGGAAACAATCTCAGTAATTGGTAAAACTTTCAATGCATTTTGATATTGAATTACTCCAACTGAAACTTCTGTTCCGTCTAAAAAAGATTCAATCAAAATTTCAGCATCTTCTTTGTACGCTTTTTCAAGTGCTGCCAACATTGCTGTTTTTTCATACACTTTTGAAATTCCGTAACTTGAACCAGCATTGTTGGGTTTTACAAAACAAGGCAAGCCAACTTTATCAATAATTTCATCAATATTAATGACATCTCCTTTGTTTAAAAAAACTGATTTTGCAGTTTGAATACCATATTGTTTCAAAACACTCAACGTATCTCGTTTGTTAAAAGTCAATGCCATTTGATAAAAAGGTGCTGAAGTGTAACGGATTCCTAACAAATCAAAATAGGCTAATAAAACCCCATTTTCTCCAGGATTTCCATGAATTGCATTGAAAACAACATCGAATTTTATCAATTTTACATCCATCAAAAATGAAAAATCGTTTTTATCAATTGGATATTCGTTGTTTGCATCATCCAAAGCAACCCATTTTTCTTTTAAAATATGTACCCGAAAAGGCATATATTTTTCTCTATCTAAATGTTTGTAAACCACATTTCCACTTTTTAAAGAAATGTTTACTTCGGATGAATAACCACCCATTACAATGGCAATATTTTTTTTCATTTATGTAACGATATATGTAACAAATTTATCAAAATATAAATAGATTTCACGACGTTTAGTTTTTATATCTTTGTAAATTATCAAAAAAGCCAGTTATGAGTATCGTTCAGTTCGTAAAGAGTAAACTTTTTTTCAAACAAATCCTTATTGCTTTTGTTGGATTGATAGTTTTTGTATTTGTAATCAAAGTCGTTTTAAGATTTTCTACAAATCACAATCAAAAAATTGAAGTTCCGAATTTGAGTAAACTTTCCATTGAAGAAGCTGCTTTGAAATTGAATGACTTGGACTTAGATTATATTGTAATTGATAGCGCTAGTTACAATCCTGAGTATCCAAAATTTTCGGTGATTGAGCAAAATCCGGAAGCTGGAGAATTTGTAAAAGAAAAACGAAAAATTTACTTGACATTAAACCCGTCAAGATATAGAGATGTTACGATTCCGAATTTAAACGGACGAACCAAAAGACAAGCAATTTCTGAGTTACGTGCAATTGGATTTAAAGTTAGCCAAGATTTTATTTATATAAATGACATTGGAAAAGATGTAGTAAGAGGAATGCGTCACAATGGAAAAATCTTAAATCCGAATGAAAAATTGCAAAAAAACTCAGAAATAACATTGGTTTTGGGTGATGGTGGTATGGGGCAAAATTCTGCTCAAACAGATAGTATTAATGACGATGTTGATTTTTAATTAGTTAAAAATAGCAACCATATTTTGATAGAAAACGAGAATTTAGAGATTGAAAATGATGATCTGTATGAACATTACAGATTTGTAGCGAGTGTTGGACAAGTGCCTTTGCGAGTGGACAAATTTTTGATGAATTTCATCGAAAACGCTACAAGAAATAAAGTACAACAAGCTGCAAAAGCAGGTAATATTTTAGTAAATGATGTTGTTGTAAAACAAAACTACAAAGTTAAACCTCATGATGTAGTTCGTGTTGTTTTGAGTCATCCTCCTCATGAAAATTTATTGGTTGCAGAAAATATCTCTTTGGATATTGTCTATGAAGATGAAACCGTGATTGTAGTAAACAAACCTGCAGGAATGGTGGTGCATCCAGGACATGGCAATTATTCAGGAACGTTGGTAAATGGTTTGATTCATCATATTGAAAATTTACCTACAAACTCTAATGAAAGGCCAGGTTTGGTGCATAGAATTGATAAAGACACCAGTGGTTTACTGGTGATTGCCAAAACCGAATTTGCAATGGCAAATTTATCCAAACAATTTTTTGACAGAACAACAGAAAGATTTTATTATGCTATAGTTTGGGGAACAATTGATGAAGATGAAGGGACTATTGAAGGCAATATTGGACGTAGTTTTAAAAACAGATTGCAAATGGATGTTTTTCCTGAGGGAGATTTTGGAAAACCAGCTATCACACATTACAAAGTTTTAGAAAGATTAACGTATGTCACTTTGGTGCAATGCAAATTAGAAACTGGAAGAACGCATCAAATTAGAGCACATTTCAAACATATTGGTCATACACTTTTTAATGACGAACGTTATGGAGGTAATGAAATTTTAAAAGGAACAACGTTTACCAAATACAAACAGTTTGTTCAAAATTGTTTCAATGTGTTGCCAAGACAAGCTTTGCATGCTAAAACATTAGGATTTACGCATCCAATTACAGGAAAATTTTTACAATTTGATTCTGAAATTCCTGAAGATATGACAGCTTGCTTGGAAAAATGGCGCACCTATGCTGAGCATTCTAAATACGAAGAGTAATTATTTCTTTTTAGACAAATCAAACAAATATCCTACAGAAAATCCGAAAAAACTCGTGTTTTTCAGGTTAGTTTCATCTGCAACTGCATTTGGTAAATTCAAATAATAACCCAATTCAACATCCCAAGATTTTTTTGAAAACGAAATTGGAAAACCCAATTGTGTGTTTAACAAATCAAACACTTCTGTGCTTGAATATACAAAAACTCTTCTGCCATTTATAATCCGTAACGTATATTTTCCAAACGTCTGATTGGCAACAACAAAACTAAGAGTAGGTCTGAATCTCAAAGCAAAATGAGTAGTTCTGTACAAATTGAAACTTACAAAACTATTAGAAACCAATTGATACGAATTGTCTGTTCCGTAAATATATGAACCTGACAATGTGGTTCCTAAAGTTCGTTTTTTGTTTCTAATTCCCAAACTGATGTCAATAGAATTGGTAAAATCATCAAAATCATCAGCATAGAAATATTTGGTGTATCCTAAATTATAAATGATGTTTCTTGACTTTCCAAGCGAATTGAAATATCCTACTGAAACACTTGTAAAATCCCAACTTGGCGCAAAATTTTGATAATAAATTCCAGAAATACTCGCATTAAATCCTGAAGAATGATAATAAGATATTTGGGGAATTACATTGAATTGATCTATTCCTGAATCTCGTCCTGAGAAAAAAGTGTTGCTGTTATAGGATAAAGATGTGTATAAAAAATTGTACGAAAAGTTGGTTTCTAAGACTTCATCAATAAATTGTTGGTCATTAAAAAATAATTCATCAATCAAAGCATCAATGGTAGCATCATCTTTTTCTTGACTGTAAGCACAAAAAGAGGTTGCTATTGAAAACAATAGCAACCCCAAAAATCTCATTTTCTTATTCATTATTTCGAGAATGTTTCTCATAGAAATTACATGCTAATTCCCTCTATTTCGAATATTTCTTCCATCAGAATTTCTATTTCTTGGCCCGTCTTTAAGTTCTCCTCTATCTCTGGCATTTCTTATCTTATCAATGCGTTCCTTAAGCATTTTTCGTTGTTCATTTGTCAATGATTTTCGAAATGTTTCTCTAGTCATTTGCAAACGCATTTGCTGATTTCGAACCATATTTTTTTGTTCTTTAGAAAACGTTGCCATCAATCGATTTTTGATTTCATCTTTCGATAAATTTTTATCTTCTAAAATCAATAATTGTTCTTTGGTTAAGGACGCTTTGAATGCTTCGCGATTCGCTTTCAAAATTTCTTGTTCTTTTTCAAGCAATTCATTTTGTTCTTTCGTGAGCTCTTTTTTAATCAACTCATAATTAGATTCTTGAGAAAAAACACTGATATTCTGAAACATAATCAAAAATAAGATGGTTTTAAAAAGGATGTTCTTTGAATTCATTTTTGTTGTTTTACTCAGTGAAATAGGGTTACTAAGATATAAATTAATTTCTACAAGCAACTTTTGCTGCAATCAAAGCTGCTTCGTCTGTAATAATTGCTGTTGAAGCATCTTTGTAAATAATAGTTACTGGAAAATTCAAACTCGCTTTTTCTGTAACTGTTGGATTTGCAATATGCCATTGTCTTATCAAACGAAAATCAGCTCTTTCATTAACTGTAATTTCGCTAGCATCAGGCATTGTAAAAGTCACTGGCAATTCAAATTTAAAACATTTTCTTTTATCTCTGTTCATTTTACAAGCATCTTTTACAGCCATCAATTCTGATCTATCCAATAAAGTTTGAATTGTTCCATCTTCTAACTGAATATCTACTGGAAATAGCAATTCAGGACGCACTTTTACACCAGGATTTGCTTGATACCATTCTCTAATCAACACCCAATCAGCTTTGGTTTCAAGTGTAATTGCAGAATCATCAGGCATGATAAAATCAACTGGAAAAACAAATTCAAAACATTTATTTCTTCTAAAACCTCGTTTTTGGTCTTGATCATTCAATTGTTTTCCTGACATTGAAAAAAACACTGTACTGGTAGCTTCTACTCTTGATTCGTTGTCTGTATATAGTGAAACTTTATAGCCTAAACCTTTAGCGAGTTGCACATTTTGAATAAAACTATCAGCCAATTCATCATTAAAAGTTGCTTTGGTGGCTGTTGGTAGAGCAGCTGCATCTACTGTAATTTTTGATGCACTTTCAATTTTTTCGATTAAAACAGCATCTTCAAGGCCTAATTCTTCTATAGTTGCTTGCTCTGAACAAGCTGTAAATGCAACAATAGTTACTAAAATTGTTGCGAAAGATTGGATACGTCTCGTAAAAAATCTTTTTGATGTGATGATTGTTTTCATGATTTTGATTATTTAAAGTTGTTTCTGATTACTTAGAACTGAGTTTTAAAAATTAGTTTGAAATTAATTTCATTTTTTTTATAAAATAATAGATTCTATAAAGTTTTTTTCTGTGTAATTATTTAATAATGAATCTTCTACAAATAATGAATTCAAAAGCATGTCTTCCATTTTTTGTTCAGAAAGTTCCGCTTTTATCACAATTTCATTCATCAAAGTGATGTTTGAATAAGCATCCATTTGATCATCTTCTAACAAAACTGCACTCAATAAAACATCTTCTGAAAATGTTAACAGTTCAAAATCAGAGGTATTATTTTTTGTTGGTTGATGAATGTTTTGAAACCAAACTGATAGTCCAAATAATAAAACTAAAGAAGCTGCAACTGCATATTTAAAGCGAGGTTGTAACCAAAAAACAGTTTTCTTTTTTGATTTTTGAGCCTCATTTTCAAGATTGATTTTCTCTAAAATAGCCATTTTTGAAGCCGCAAAATATCCTTCAGGAATTGTTGTTCCCAAATAGGTTTCATGATTTTTGGAAACATTTTTAGAATACTTGCCTTCTAAAAATGATTTTTGGTTCGGAGTTTTCTTATTGTTTTTCATATCACTACTTTGACCCAAGTTTTTTTATATAGTTTGTTTTATAAAAATATTTTTTCTTCTATAACTTTTACGGCAGTATAATAAGCTGATTTTAAAGTACTTTCAGATACATTAATGATTTCTGAAATCTCTTTAAAACTCAAATCATCAAAATATTTCATTTGAAAAACTCGCTTTTGTTTTTCGGTAAATCCATCAATAATTTGATGCAATTTTTGCTGAATTTCATCGGGATGAAAAAATGCATCTTCAGCAACAGATGATGTGCTCTTAGGAGAAAAATCATCTAAAATTTCATACCCTTTTTTGTTATTTTTCTCTAAAAAACGAAGCGATTCATTATACGCAATTCGAAACATCCACGTATGCAAACTACTTTTTCCTTCAAAATTTTGAATACTTTTATACACTCTGATAAAAGTATTTTGTAACACATCATCTGCATTTTCATGAGTAATCACAATTTTTCTGATATGCCAATACAATCGTTCTTGATAGGTATCAAGCAATTCATTAAAAGCACTGTCTTTCAATGCCGGATTTCGAAGTTTTGCCAATAGCTGCTCTTCTTTACTCAAAGAAAAATAGATTAGTTTGAAGCTTAGACCTTTAAAAAGTGAAAAAGTTTGAAGCCATCAATAAATATAATCAAAAAAGAATTGATCTATCAATTTTATAA
Organism: Polaribacter gangjinensis; assembly: GCF_038024125.1. Taxonomy (NCBI): domain Bacteria; kingdom Pseudomonadati; phylum Bacteroidota; class Flavobacteriia; order Flavobacteriales; family Flavobacteriaceae; genus Polaribacter; species Polaribacter gangjinensis. Next base: position 2,760,654 of record NZ_CP150662.1, on the reverse strand, counting down.
ATAGAAATATCAAAGATACCTTTCAAAATCCTAACACTTTTTAAAATTTGGTTTGTATTTTTACATTCAGATTTTAAATATTAAACGCATTTTATGAAAATCATTATTTCTCCAGCAAAATCGTTAGATTTTGAAAGTAAGGTTCCAACAAGTTTGCACACAATGCCCCGTTTTTTAGAGCAATCAGCCAAACTGAATCAAAAATTAAAAACACTTTCAAAAAATAAATTAGCAGATTTAATGTCAATTTCTGATGATTTAGCAGCGTTGAATTACGAAAGAAACCAAACTTGGCAACCGCCTTTTTCACCAGAAAACTCCAAACAAGCAATTTATGCATTTACAGGTGAAGTTTTTAGAGGTATAGATGTAAATACTTTACCTATTGAAAAATTGCCCTTATTGCAAGAAAACTTGCGAATTTTATCTGGTTTATACGGAATCTTAAAACCTTTGGATTTAATGCAACCTTATCGTTTAGAAATGGGGACAAAACTAAAAGTAGGCACCAAAGAAAATTTGTACAAATTTTGGGGAGATACAATCGCAAATGCTTTGAACGAAGAATTGTTAGATGATGAATTGCTGATCAACTTAGCAAGTTCAGAATATTTTAAAGTCATCAATCAAAAAGTGTTAAAAGTACCTATGATTACTCCTGTTTTCAAGGATTTTAAAAACGGTCAGTACAAAACCATCATGACTTTTGCCAAAAAAGCACGAGGATTAATGGTGCGTTATATCATTGAAAACAATGTGAAAACTATTGATGAGTTGAAACATTTTGATACTGAAAACTATCGCTTTGACGAAAATATGTCGTCAAAAAACGAATTGGTTTTTACAAGATAAATTAACAATCTGCCAAACGAACAGTAACAGCCAAACCACCTTCAGAGGTTTCTTTGTAATTTTTATTCATGTCTTTGGCAGTTTCCCACATAGTATCAATTACATTATCTAAATGAACTAAAGATTCTTTTGGATTGGTTTCTAAAGCAATCTCTGCAGCATGAATTGCTTTGATAGCTCCCATAGAATTTCGTTCAATACAAGGAACTTGTACCAAACCTCCAATAGGATCGCAGGTCATTCCTAGATGATGTTCCATGGCTATTTCTGCTGCTGACAAACATTGTGCTGGGGTTCCTCCCATCAATTCTGCTAAAGCTGCTGCTGCCATTGCAGATGAAACTCCGATTTCAGCCTGACAACCTCCCATTGCTGCAGAAATGGTAGCATTTTTCTTAAAAATACTTCCAATTTCACCTGCCGTTAATAAAAATCTTTTGATGTGACTAAAATCTGCTTGATGATTTTCAATGACCAAATAATACATCAACACAGCAGGAATTACACCTGCACTTCCATTGGTTGGCGCAGTTACAACACGACCTAAAGCCGCATTTACTTCATTAACAGAAAGCGCCAAACAACTTACCCATTTTAAAATTTCTCTGAATTTTACTTCAGTACTTCTAATGGCAGTTATCCATTCTTTTGGATTGGAATAAATTGCATCTTTGATCAATTTTTGATGGGTTTCAAAAGCACGTCTTTTTACATTGAGTCCACCTGGAAGTTTTCCTTCTGTATGACAACCTAAATACATAGATTCGAGCATGGTATCCCAAATTCGATGCAATTCAAAATCGATCTCTTCTGAAGTTCGTAAAACCAATTCGTTTTGTAAAACAACTTCCGAAATCAATAAATGATGACTTTCACAATACGTTTCCAATTGAATAGCTCTATTTATAGGAAAGGGAAAGTTTTTTTTATTTATTTCAATTTCTTCTTCCAGAGAATCATGTTCTTGCACAATAAATCCTCCTCCAATTGAAAAATAAGTTTCAGTTGAAATTTCCTTTTCTCCTGAAAAACCTCGAAAAGTAATACCATTCGCATGAAAAGGTAAAAATTCTCTATTAAATTTTATGGCACTTTTGGGAAAAGGAATTGTTTTTCCGCCTTTAAAAATAAGTTCTTCTTGGGTATTGATTCTTTCTACGATGATAAAAATATCTTCAATAGGAATGTATTCAGGGTCAGCTTCGCTCAAGCCCAATAAAATAGCCAAATCAGTAGCATGTCCTTTTCCTGTAAGTGATAAAGAACCGTATAAATCTACTTGAACACGATCTAGTGTGTCAAACAAGTATTGTTCTTTTAATTTTAAAATCCATTGTTGCGCAGCTCTCCAAGGTCCTAGTGTATGAGAACTTGAAGGACCTACTCCTATTTTGAGCATATCAAAAACACTGATAAATTGTGACATTCGTAATATTTAAATTTTAAAATGCCGTAAATGTAAAAAATCCAACTGAATGAGTTGGATTTTTAGGATAAATAAAATAATATTTAAATTACATTCCGTAAACGGATTCTTTGTCAAATTTTTTCACCAGCATATAATACACAACTGCTCTGTATTTTTTTCGTTCAGAGGTTCCTATTCGTTCCATAACTTCTTCAATTTTCTCATCCAATTCAGGTCCATCTGGCAACCCTAATTTTTTAATCAAAAAGTTATTTTTGATAGTTTCTAACTCTTTTGGGTCAGATCCTGCAACAGTTTCTGAATCTGCATTGTAAATAGAAGGTCCCAAACCTTTGGTAACTGCGGCTAATAATTCTGTGTTTGAACGAATATCTCTATCGTCCATAAACTTTTTGTACAAAGCTACTTTTTCGTCAAATTTACTCATGATTTTATAATTTTAGTTAATATTTTATCTTGTAGAAAATTGAATTTTTCAAATATAAGAAAAATTTCTAGCGAAATACTCTCAATTTTTAGATCAATTTTTGACGCTTTTGTGTCAATCTGTCATATTTTCTAATAAATTAAATTCAAAATATGTCATTTTTCAACTAAAAAAACGGTTGGCATACACTTTGACTATTTGGTAAACGTAAAATTGAATTAAAAATTAAATATCAATAAAGTTATGAGTAAAATAATAGGAATCGATTTAGGAACTACAAACTCGTGTGTTTCTGTAATGGAAGGAAATGAGCCTGTTGTAATCCCTAATGCAGAAGGAAAAAGAACAACCCCTTCAATTGTAGCATTTGTAGAAGGTGGTGAGCGCAAAATTGGTGATCCAGCAAAAAGACAAGCTGTTACAAATCCAACTAAAACCGTGTATTCTATCAAACGTTTTATGGGAAATAAATTTTCTGAATCTCACAAAGAAGCAGAAAGAGTTCCTTATAAAGTAGTGAAAGGAGATAATGATACCCCAAGAGTTGAAATCGATGGTCGTTTGTATACACCACAAGAAATTTCAGCTATGGTATTACAAAAAATGAAAAAAACAGCAGAAGATTACTTAGGTCAAGATGTTTCTGAAGCAGTAATTACAGTGCCTGCATATTTTAACGACGCACAAAGACAAGCCACTAAAGAAGCTGGAGAAATTGCGGGTTTAAAAGTTCGTAGAATCATCAACGAACCTACTGCTGCTGCTTTGGCGTATGGTTTAGACAAATCTAATGACGATAAAAAAATTGTGGTTTTTGACTTTGGAGGTGGAACACATGACGTTTCTATCTTAGAATTAGGTGATGGCGTTTTTGAAGTGTTAGCTACTGATGGTGACACTCACTTAGGTGGTGATGACGTAGATCAAAAAATTATTGATTGGTTAGCAAACGAATTCAAAGCGGAAGAAGGTATGGATTTAACCAAAGATCCAATGGCTTTACAACGTTTGAAAGAAGCTGCTGAAAAAGCAAAAATCGAGTTGTCAAGTTCTGCTTCAACAGAAGTTAACTTACCTTACATTACTGCAACTGCTTCTGGTCCAAAACACTTGGTAAGAACGTTGTCAAGATCTAAATTTGAGCAATTGATTGATGATTTGGTAAAAAGAACCATTCAACCTTGTGAAACTGCCCTGAAAAATGCAGGTTTATCAAAATCGGATATTGATGAAATTGTATTGGTAGGTGGTTCTACTAGAATTCCTGCTGTACAAGAAGCGGTTGAAAAATTCTTCGGAAAAGCACCAAGTAAAGGAGTAAATCCTGATGAAGTAGTGGCCTTAGGTGCTGCAATTCAAGGGGGAGTTTTATCTGGTGATGTAAAAGACGTATTGTTATTAGACGTAACGCCATTATCACTCGGAATTGAAACAATGGGGAATGTATTCACCAAATTAATTGAAGCAAACACAACCATTCCAACCAAAAAATCACAAGTGTTTTCAACGGCTGTTGACAATCAACCTTCTGTAGAAATCCATGTGTTGCAAGGAGAAAGAGCCATGGCTGCTGACAATAAAACGATTGGACGTTTCCACTTAGATGGCATTCCACCAGCTGGAAGAGGCGTACCTCAAATTGAAGTAACTTTTGATATCGATGCAAACGGAATCATCAAAGTTTCTGCAACAGACAAAGCAACAAACAAAACACAAGACATTCGTATTGAGGCTTCTTCTGGATTGAGTCAAGAAGAAATTGAAAAAATGCGTAGAGAAGCTGAAGCAAATGCAGATGCTGATAAAAAAGCAAGAGAAACTGCTGAAAAAATCAATGCTGCTGATTCTATGATTTTCCAAACTGAAAAACAGTTGAAAGAATTTGGTGATAAATTGTCTGCAGATAAAAAAGCGCCTATCGAAACTGCTTTAGAAGATTTGAAAAAAGCATATGAATCAAAAGATTTGGCTCAAATTGATACTGCAATGGACAAAATCAATGAGGCTTGGAAAGCTGCTTCTGAAGAAATGTATGCTGCACAACAGGCAAATGCTGGAGGTGCAAATACAAATGCAAACCAAGGTGCTTCAAACGCAAATCAAGGGGATAGCGTAGAAGATGTTGATTTTGAAGAAGTAAAATAAATAAAGAGCCAAAATTTCATTTGAAATTTTACGTGAATTACTAATCTCGTTGAAAACGGGATCTCAAAATAAATAAGTATAAAACGCAGTTAAGAAATTGATTGCGTTTTTTTTTATCAAATGAATTGAAAATTGTTGAAATTCGTGGCGTAAAATCCAAAGTAATAAATAACTTCTTTTTGAAAAACTACAATCACACCAATTTTTTCAAACATACTTTTTGTGAATTTCAAGAAGTTGAAAATTTTGACTTCCCTAAAGATTCTCATTTCAAAAGCAACGCTAACAGTCTTTATTTTTACACTAAAGAAGGGGTTTACAGAAAATCAAATCACTGGGGAAGAGTTGCCAATTGTCATTGGAAAATCATTGGAAAAAAACATACTAAAAACCAGCAAAGGATTACTGGTTTTGCTACCTGGGATGCTTTTTTTCCCATAAATTCCTCAGAAAAAAACTTTGTGATAGTGGTTGATTTTTATCAAAATTCTGCAACTATTCAATCTAAAAAAACCTCAAACAATGCACCCATATTTTCTTTTGTAGAGGCGCAACAAAGACTAAAAAAAATTCGTGAATTGTTACAGAATGATGCTTGGACAAGCTACTTCAGCCAAGATTCAAAAGAAATCAAACAGCTTGTGGTGGATGCTTTTTTAAATTCGTCAAAAAGCCTTCAACAAATAAAACTTGATTTTAAAAAATAATTTCTATAAAATTTAACAATTCTAAATACCAAAAAACAAGTTTCTTCGAGGGAAGTTTGTCTCATTTATCCGTAAATTTGCAACACTAAAAATTTTACCTCATCAGGATGAAAAAATTACTGAATTTTCTTTACTCAACTCGTTTAATGGCTGTGTTATTTGTGGTTTTTGCTGCTGCTATGGGCGTTGCCACTTTTATAGAAAATGATTTCGGAACTCAAACTTCAAAAGCATTGGTTTATAATAGTTGGTGGTTTGAAGCCATCATGGTGTTTTTTGTGATTAATTTTTTCGGAAATATTTTTCGATATCAATTATACAAAAAAGAAAAATGGCCTGTAATGATGTTTCATGTGGCATTTCTTTTCATCATCATTGGTGCCGCTATTACTCGTTATATTGGTTATGAGGGAATCATGCTAATCAATGAAGGAGAAACTACCAATCGTTTTTTGTCGGAAACAACTTATGTGAATTATGTGGTAGATGATGGCGAAGTTCAAAAAAATGAAGTTAACAAACCTATTTTATTAAGCGCTTGGGGAAAAAATTCTTGGTCTCACGAAGACAATTTTAAAGACAAAAATTTTCGTATTGCCTTAGCAGATTATATTCCATGGGCTGAAAAAAAATTAGTAGCAGATGAAAATGGCGAAGAACACATTTTATTCGTAGAATCTTCTAGTGGATCAAGACACGAACATTATATCAAATCTGGTACGATTCAAAATATTCACAATGTTTTAGTCGGATTCAATACCACTAGCAACGAAGCCAATATCAATATTTTCAAACGAAATGATTCATTGAAAATCTTGGCTAAAGAAGCTGGAGTGTTTCAAGTAATGGCAACTCAACAATCAGGAAATCTTGCTAAAGACAGTATTCAAGATTTTAAATTGCGTGCTTTATACAACGTTGCTGGATTGCCTTTTGTAGTACCTCAATATCCTGAAAAAGGAAAAATGCAAACCGTTCGTGGCGCAAAAGATGACAAAAAATTAGATGTGATTGTGCTGGATGTTTCTACGGATGAAAAAACACAAAGAATTGAATTGACTGGTGGAAAATTCAACAGCGATAATTTAGAGCAATTTTCAGTTGGAAATTTAAATTTTAGAATGTGGTATGGCGCAAAAACTTTAGAAACTCCTTTTAGTGTAAAACTGAATGATTTTCAATTGGAAAAATATCCTGGTTCAGAAAGTGCAGCTTCGTATGCAAGTGAAGTAACGGTTATTGCCAAAGACGAAACTTTTGATTACCGCATTTTCATGAATCATATTTTGGATTATGGAGGTTATAAATTCTTTCAATCGAGTTACGATTTGTCGGGTGAATTTGAACAAACACATCTTTCTGTAAATCATGATTTTTGGGGAACGTTCATCACATATTTAGGATATTCATTATTATACACAGGAATGATTAGCCTCTTTTTTGCAAAATATACACGATTTGATAGCTTGAAAAAATCACTTCAAAACATCCGAAAAAAGAAACAAATCTCTGCAGTTATCGCCTTTTTATTGGTGTCAACCATGGGTTTTAGCCAGCAAAATTCTCCTCATGCATTCCGAATTACAGATCAGCAAGTGGATTCTATTTTACAAGCGAATTTAGTTTCTTTAAACCATGCTGAAAGTTTCAACAAATTGGTAATTCAAGATGCTGGAGGACGCATGAAACCTGCACATACTTTTGCCTCTGAATTGGTACGAAAAGTGAGTCAGACTGAGCAATTACGTGGCATGAAACCAAGTCAGGTGTTGTTATCTATTATCGAAAATCCGAGACTTTGGTATGAGGTTCCTGCAATTTATCTAGAAAAGCAAAACCTTGAAATTAGAAAACAATTGGGCATTGCAGATACAACAAGATTTGCACGTTTATCCGACTTTTTTACAGACAGAGGCGATTATAAAATCCGTGAACAAGTTGCTGAGGCTCAGAAAAAGAAAGTTCAAAATAAATTTGAGCAAGACCTCATCAAAATTGACAGAAGAGTTGGATTGTTATACAGCGCTATTGGAGGTGGAATTTTAAAAATTTATCCGATTCCAAATGACGAAAATAACAAATGGGTTTCTCAACCAGAAACCTTTGCTGAAACGGGTTTTAAAGCATCTGACTCAGTTTTTGTTCGTAAATCGTTGCCTTTGTATGTGCAGTTATTGCAATCAGCAAAAAAGACAAATGATTATACTAAAGCCAATCAAATTTTAGACGGAATTAAAAAATATCAACAACAATTTGGAGCTGCCATTTATCCTTCTGACAAGAAAATTGAACTAGAAATTGCCTATAACAAATACAATATTTTCAAAAAATTGGTGCGTTATTACGGATTGGCGAGTTTGTTTTTAATTGTTTTTGTCATCATACAAATTTTCAACGCGAAAAAATGGGTTTCGTATGCGGTAAAGTTTTTCATTGGAGTGGTCTTATTGCTCTTTTTGATGCACACCTTAGGATTGCTCAGCAGATGGTATATCAGTGGAAATGCGCCTTGGAGTAACGCCTACGAATCCATCATTTATGTGGGTTGGGCTACCATGGCTTTCGGACTTTTCTTAGGCAGAAAATCTTCATTAACTATTGCTGCAACAACCTTTGTTACTTCCATCATTTTGTTTACAGCCAGTTTAAATTGGCTAGATCCTGAAATTGCAAACCTACAACCTGTGTTGAATTCTTGGTGGTTGATGGTGCATGTATCAATCATTGTAGCGAGTTATGGACCTTTAACATTGGGAATGATATTGGGAGTTTTTGCATTGTTCTTGATAATTTTTACACGTGAAAAAAACAAGAAAAATATGGAAATTCACATCAAAGAAATTACCATTATCAATGAAATGGCATTGACTGTTGGTGTGGTAATGCTAACGATTGGAAACTTTTTAGGCGGTATGTGGGCAAATGAAAGTTGGGGACGTTACTGGGGTTGGGATCCAAAAGAAACTTGGGCACTAATTTCAATCATGATTTATGCTTTTGTATTGCACATGCGTTTGATTCCTGGTTTACGAGGAAGATATACATTTAATTTATGGTCAATTATTGCATATGCATCCATCATGATGACGTATTTTGGAGTGAATTTTTACCTATCAGGATTGCATTCTTATGCAAGTGGTGATAAAGTAATTACACCAAGTGCGGTGTATTATTCTGTGGGATTTGTAACCATTCTCGGAATCATTGCTTGGTTTCAGTATCAGAAATTTTATGGAAAAAAGAACCTTTAGATATTAGATATTAGATATTAGATATTAGAAAGCTATAAATTTGTAACAATAGAAACTTTTAAACAATAGAAACTTTTAAACGTTTCAATTTCTAAAAATGTACTAACAAATTTTAAGTGTCTTTCAATAAGAAAATGTATTTTTGCGCGGTAAAATTATAATAGACAACAACCATGTTTCATAAAAATATAAAATTAGCTTTAGCCGTTTTAATCACAATTTGGGCAATTTACGAATTCAGTCAAGTGCACATCATGAATGGAATTTCTATCCTATTATTGGCTGGTATTTTTGTGTTATTTTATTTCAAAAATGAATTCATTCTGTTAGCTTTTTTACAGTTGAGAAAACAAAATTTTCCTGGAGCACAAAAATGGTTGGCGTATATCAAAAATCCTGAGGCTGCTTTGACACAAAAGCAACATGGATATTATAATTTTTTACAAGGCTTAATGGTAAGTCAAACCAACATTTCTTTAGCAGAAAAATACTTTAAAACAGCCATCAAACTAGGCTTGTCTATGAATCATGATTTGGCGTTGGCAAAAATGCAATTGGCAGGAATTGCCATGACAAAAAGACGCAAAAGAGAAGCTACCATGTTATTAGCAGAAGCTAAAAAACTAGACAAACAAGGCATGTTCAAAGAACAAATGAATCAGTTGAAGCAACAAATGAAAAAAATATAATTGAATTATCTTTTTCAAAAGAATTCAATTATAGGTGGTTTATCTCAATTTGGTAACGCTTAAATCTTTGTTGATCTGAAGGATAAATACTCCTTCATTTTCAAAAGTTTCGTTGTTTTTATACTCGAATTTGGTATCCACTCTCACTGTAGCTCCTTCTCTAAACGTAGCTTGCAAACGCTTTCCCGAAGACAATCTTACCAAAATATCATAGGTAATATCAAAACCTTTGGTAGCGTAAAATGAAGGTAAGGTATTGTTTTTTTCTTGATATAATTTGGTAAAACTTCGTGACGATTCAGATGTTCCATCAACAAATTCTTCACTCACATACGTAAATCCGATTTTACCCAATTTCAAATTGTCTATTTTATCATACACACTTCCTTTATCGAAACTAAACACGTTTACGTTGGTATCATTTGGCAAACTGATCAAACTATTCACAACATCCGAAATAATGACTTCGTTGTTAGAAGCTATAATAACCCAGTTTTTAGTATTAGGTCTTAAAATTTCCAAAAAGCGCCCTTTCTGAACCATTCCATTTTGTGGAGTTAAAATTCGAAGAGTCCCATTCTTTATATTCAATTCATTTTTAATACTTTGGGTAGCAGTTGGTTCTCCCACCAGAATCAAATTGCCTTGATCAAAAACATCATTGACATAGTCAATCAGTGCTTTTTTGAATATTTTTTTATCAGGAGCTGCTTTGATAATGTTTGCATTTTTAAATTCTGATTGATTGGCTGAATACATTGGAAAAACCACTGGAATGCTCACAGCAGAGGCCACCATTTGCGCCTCTTCTGAATAAAAAGGACCGATAATTACATCATTCGAATTCAAATTCTGATTGGATATTATAGACGAAATGCGGTTGCTTTTTCTAGCTCCTGTATCCATCACACTCAAATCGATGTCAACACCACTTTTACGAAGAGAATCAACAGCGATTTCTGCTCCTAGATAAAAATCAGTTGCGATATTTACAAGACTTCCGTTTTTATAAAATATTTCTCTCGGCGAAATAGAGTCATACCCAAATGCATCACTTCGTAAAGGCAATAGCAAAGCTACTTTTACGGCTGAATTGGTTCGGATTTCATCTCTAAAAGTCGATTTCTTGATGGCTGATTCTTTAATAATCTCTTTGATTTTTAGAATGCTATTTTCTTTCAAACCTTCTTTCAATTCTGGGTTCAACAACAGCAATTCACCTCTTGTAACATTGAATTTTTTCTCTAAACTGTAAAAAGTATCGCCTTTTTTTACTTCATAAATTAGATAACTTTCTTTTAAAGTCGCTATCAACTTTTCTCTATCTGATAGGGGTTTGTTGATAGAATTGGTATCAACCTCTTCTATAACTACGCCATTTTTGACTTGCTGATTTCTAAAAAGTTCGTACTTGTTTTCTGGAACAATGATGAACGAATTGGGTTTGGGTGTCTCCGTAAAATCCGGATTCAAACGCAACAAGTCTTTCGTTTTCATATTCAACTTTTCGGCGATTGTACTCATGGTTTCACCAGCTTTTACTTTATACTGAATGAACCTGTTTTGCTGACCACAAGAAACTGAAAAAGACAATAAGCCAAGAACCAACCAAATTTTTAAATATTTCATAGTAACATCTTTTTTGGGGTTACCTCTCAAACTATAGAGAGTAATGTTAAAATCATTTTACTGAACAAGGGTTGTAAACACAAACCTCTTTGCAAATTAATACTGCAATACTTATTCCCATTCTATAGTGGCTGGTGGTTTTGAGCTGATGTCATACACTACTCTATTCACACCTTTCACTTGATTGATAATGGTATTCGATGTTTTCTGCAAAAATTGATACGGCAAATCTACCCAATCTGCAGTCATTCCATCCGTACTTTCTACCGCTCTTAAAGCAACTACTTTTTCGTAGGTACGCTCATCACCCATCACTCCTACTGAATTGACAGGCAACAAAATAGCGCCTGCTTGCCACACTTTGTCGTACAATCCATCTGCTTTTAACCCGTTGATAAAAATAGCATCTACTTCTTGCAAAATACGTACTTTTTCAGCAGTGATGTCTCCCAAAATTCGGATTGCCAACCCTGGTCCCGGAAATGGATGACGTCCTAACAATTCTGGATCAATGCCCAAAGTTGCGCCTACTCTTCGTACTTCGTCTTTAAAAATCATTCGCAAAGGTTCTACAATTTTCAACTTCATAAAATCGGGCAATCCACCCACATTATGATGACTTTTGATGGTTGCAGAAGGACCTCCATTTACAGAAACTGATTCAATGACATCTGGATAAATCGTTCCTTGTGCCAACCATTTTACATCGGTAATTTGATGAGCCTCATCATCAAAAACATCGATAAACGTGTTTCCAATGGCTTTTCTTTTGGCTTCAGGATCTGACAATCCCGCTAACTTCTCTAAAAATCGTTGCGAAGCATCTACTCCTTTAACGTTCAATCCCATGCCTTCGTATTGCGCCAATACACTTTCAAACTCATTTTTACGCAACAAACCATTGTTTACAAAAATACAATAGAGATTTTTTCCAATGGCTTTGTGCAACAAAACTGCGGCAACAGTTGAATCTACGCCTCCTGAAAGTCCTAAAACGACTTTGTCATTTCCTACTTTTTCTTGAAGTGCAGCAACTGTACTTTCCACAAACGAATCTGGTGTCCAGGTTTGTGCAACTTGGGCAATTCTTACCAAAAAGTTTGCCAACAATTGTTTTCCATCCGTAGAATGGTATACTTCTGGATGAAATTGAATGGCATATGTTTGCTCCCCTTCAATTTTATAGGCTGCATTTTCAACATCTTTGGTACTTGCCAACAATACAGCATTGGTAGGTAAATCAGTAATGGTATCAGAATGACTCATCCAAACTTGACTCCCTTCATGGATATTTTCAAAGAATTCCTCATCTTTTTTAACGAATGATAAATTGGCTCTTCCATATTCTCGGGTATTGGAAGGTGCTACTTTTCCTCCTGAAAAATGGGCTAAGTATTGGGCTCCATAACAAACTGCCAACAATGGTTTTTTACCTCTAATGGCTGATAAATCAGGATGTAAAACGGTAGTTCCTCTTACGGAATTTGGACTTCCAGAAAGGATGACTGCTTTGAAATTTTCAATATTGTTTGGTAAGTGATTGAACGGGTGGATTTCACAATAGATGTTCAATTCTCTTACTCTTCTCGCAATTAACTGAGTGTATTGCGATCCGAAATCTAAAATAAGTACGTTGTCTTGTTGCATGTGCAAAAATACTATTTCAGATGAAATTTCAATAGTGATTTTGATTTTTTTAAGACAGGAATGTCAAGAATTAATTCGTTTTTTAAAAATCAGAATAGTATTGTGGTGGAATAGGTATGAAACGGCGCTTTTAATATTTCAAACGCAAAGAACGCAGAGGCATTTCACAAAGGTCGCAATGTTTCTGTAAGATTTATTTTGCGCGCTTAGCGTATTACTTTGTGTCTTTGCGGTTAATTTTAATAACTAAAGGATAAAATGATTTAAAAAAATCTTTGTGAAACTCTGTGTCAACTTTGTGAAACTTTTTTTTAAAAACACAAATTGAACCTATTTCCACGAATCTTGAGAGTTTTTAGAATTCAATCAAAATTAAGTCAAGTTCGTGAATTTTAGAAAAAGCTTTATCAGCAGTAACAAGGGGAATTTCATAGATCAAAGAAGTTGATGCTATAATGGCATCTGGCAATTTAACAGTATATTTCTTTCTTAATTCAATTGTTTTTTCTTTGATTTTTGAGTTCCATTCAACACTAAAGCAATCATCAAGTAAGTTTCTTAATTTTACTTCTTCTTGGGTAGAAATTCCTTTAAAACCCGGCAATTCAACCTCAGAAATAAACGAAACCCCAAAGTTATAATTCAAAAAAGGAAGCACCTTTTTATCTCCTTCATGAACATATATTAAAAAATTAGTATCAGCTAAAAAATCAATCTTCATTTTTTCTTACTTCAATTTGATAATTCAACCCATCAATATTTCTTTTGAGCTTACCAAAATGTTTTGATATATTTCCTTTTTTGGGTTTTCTCTTCAGTTTTTCTTTTAAAAGTTGAGATATATTTTCAGGATTTGAAGAATCAATAACTAAAGTCATTTTTTTTAAGATTTTAAATTAAACAAATTTACATAATTATTTATCAAGATATGTATGAAACGGTGCTTTTAATATTTCAAACTCTAAGAACGCAGAGACATTTCGCAAAGGTCGCAATGTTTTCTGTAAGATTTTTTTTTGCATGCTTAGCGTATTACTTTGTGTCTTTGTGGTTAATTTTAATGACTAAATGACAAAATGATTTAAAAAAATCTTTGTGAAACTCTGTGTCAACTTTGTGAAACTCTGTGAAACAAGAATCAATACTTATACACAATCGCATTGATGTTCATTCCCGCACCTACAGAAGCCAATATAAAAACATCTCCCTTAACAATGTGTTGATTGGGAATCTGACCTTTGATCACTAAATCTAATAAAGTGGGTACTGTAGCTACAGAACTATTGCCCAACTCATGAATACTCATGGGCATGATTCCTTCTGGAACTCTTTTTTTGTACAATCTGTAAAAACGCTGAATGATCGCTTCATCCATTTTTTCATTGGCTTGATGTATGAAGATTTTCTTCACATCATCTATAGCAACTCCACTTTTATCCAAAGCGGCTTGCATCGCTAAAGGAACATTAGACAACGCAAATTCGTAAATTTTACGTCCCAACATTTTGATATAACGGGTATTACCCTCGCTATTTTTATTGTACGATTCTCCAAAAAACAAATAATAGGCTTCTTCTTTGGCGAAGGTTTGATCGGCAAAACTGAGTATTCCCGAAGTTTGTTCATCAGTAGCTTCTACGATACAGGCTCCTGCTCCATCACTGTAAATCATAGAATCTCTATCAAATTTATCAACCACTCTCGACAAAGTTTCAGCGCCAATCACCAAACATTTTTTGGCAATTCCTGCTTTGATAAATGCTTGTGCTTGAATCACTCCTTGAATCCAACCTGGGCAACCAAAAAGGATATCGTATGCAACACAATTGGCGTTTTCTATTCCCAATTTGAATTTTACTCTGGTTGCCAAACTTGGCAGTAGATCACTTTGGACACTGTCTTTTGCAACGTCTCCAAAATTGTGCGCAAAAATGATATAATCCAATTCCTCTGGATTGATTTGGGCATCTTCAATGGCTTTTAAAGAGGCAAGGTAAGCCAAATCAGAAGTATTGAAATCGTCTTTGGCATACCTGCGTTCTTCTATTCCTGTAATGGCTTTGAATTTTTCGATAATATCAGCATTATCAGATGCAAAATCTGAACCATCTGCATTTAAAAAAGCTGCATTGATAAAGTCGGCATTTTTCTTTTTCAAGGAAGGAATAAACTTACCTGTACCCGAAATTTTTGAATGTATCATTTTCTAAAAAAGTTGATAGGTAAAGTTACTTTAAAATTTAGAAAAAGAAAATTCGTTAAAAAATGCTCCCGATATTCAACGGATAGTTTTTTGTATACTTTTGGTATTGTGCAAGATTAATGATGCATCTTCAATTGCATCACAGTGGCAATTGACAAAGCTCTTTGTTTCATTTTAGTTGCTTGTTCACCTTCAAACAAAGCATCAATAGTGGTTGTAAAATACGATGTCCAACGTTCAAAATGAACTTTTTCAAAGGGATGTAAGGCGTTTTGTTGAAGGTGTTTTTGCATCACATTTTCATGATACAAATGGGTATCAAACAAGATATCATGCCAAAAATGAGTGATGATGTCTATGTGATGTTCCAGGTGGTTTTGCTGCACAATCGCTTCGAAAAAAGGACGCATTGCAGCATCATTCAATAATTTTTCGTAAAACTGAGTGATGATTGTATGTATGTCTTGCACATTGGCAATGTCTGAGGCCATTTATAAGTAAGAATTATCAAACGAAAACGGAAGTAATGATTTTACAGAAGGCACTTTTACGACTTCACCTAACTCACCCATAAACAAAATTTCAAAAGGCTGCTCTTGTTTGAATTCATATTCAAACAACGATTGTCTGCAAGCACCACAAGGCCCCACTGGCTTGTCAACCAAACTATGGGCAGATTTTGCTGAAATGGCTAGTTTTTGAATTGCTACACCAGGAAATCTTGCTCCTGCACTCCAAATTACTACACGCTCTGCACACATTCCTGAGGGATAGGCTGCATTTTCTTGATTACTTCCAAAAATGATTTCGCCGTTCGCCAACAACAAAGCGGCACCAACACTGAATTTTGAATACGGTGCATAGGCTTTTTCTCTCGCTAAAATGGCTTGTTGCATCAGCATTTGATCTTCAGTTGCCAATTCAGAAATATCTTTGAAAATTATTGCTGAAGTAGTTATTTCGATGTTTTTCATATGTGTAAAATCTAATTTTTAATCGGTCACATATGCGACCGCCTTTTTCTTCATTGGTGTTTGCTTGCGCAAACTCTTAATCAATGGCGGTTTCATAAAATGATGTTGTCAAAAAAAGCAGTCGTAAAGACTGCTTTTATTTTTTAAAGATATGAAAATTTGAACTATTTATTATTGATTATTATTATTTTTTATTGTTTTGTATAACTAACAATAAATCAAATAATGCGTGATTTCTATTATTTTCTTTGTGTTTTTTTTGTGATTTCTTAGTGTATTTTGTGACATAGCTATCTCACAAAGTGATAAAAAAACACGCAAGCTTCACAAAAAAAGTTGCCTAATTAATAATTATCAAAGATTTCACCCAAATCAAAGGACAATGAAAAACGCAACGAGTTTTCTAACGGATTGTTTACATCCGAAGAATTGATTAAATACGATAAATCAATATTCAACGCATTGGTTCTAAATCCAGCTCCTAAAGTAAAATATTGTCTATTTCCTTTGTTTCGACTTTCGTGAAAATACCCTGTGCGAAGAGCAAAGGCATTGTTGTATAAATATTCAGCACCAAAGGCATAAGTAAACTCTTGCAATTCTTCTTTAAATCCTCCTGGAGCATCTCCAAAAGACCCTAAAATTCCTTGAATCCATCCTGTATCTTCTTCAGAACCATCAGGTTGTGGGGTAGGTACTAATAATTTCGTGAATTCAACATTCGTAGAAATGATGTTGTAATCATCCAAAATAAAGTCAAATCCTCCACCCAATTTTAAGTTCGTCGGAATAAAATCTTCTTCTCCAGGCGTGTAAGATACTTTAGGACCTATGTTGGCAATATTGAAACCAAATCTGTAACGACCGTTAAAGCTTCCGTAATTTTCTTCAAAAGATTGATAATATCCAGAGATATCAACTGCGAATGAATTGATAGGTTGCAAGGTGTTTCCTGCAGTATTATTAAAAGCGAGGTTAGATCGAATGTATTTCAAACCAACTCCCATAGAAAAGGTTTCACTCAATTTTAAAGAATACGCTCCTGTTGCTACAAACTCATTAGGATTAATGGTTCCATTCGGATTTCCTTGGTCGTCTGTCAAATCAATCTGACCCAAAGAAAAATACTTGAAATCTGCTCCCCAAGCTGCATTTTCACTGAATCGGTTGATGTAAGCAGCACTTCCTACAAAGATATCATCGGTTAAATTTCGCAACCAAGGCGAATAAGTCAAACCTGTTTTGATCTGTCTGTCACTAAATGACATCTTTGCCGCATTGTGAAACAATGACCAAGCATCCGCAGATGTTGCTACTCCCATATCACCCATTCCTCCTGCTCTGGCATCAGGAACTATTAATAAAAAGGGGGCTGCTGTGGTGATGGCATTTTCTTGTGCACTGATTTTTAAACTTACCAAAGCACAAAGTGCCATACAAATTCCTATTTTTTTCATCGTTGTTTTTTTGTTAGTTGAGCAAATATCTAATTTTTATTGAAGAATTACTAATTTTTCATATTTCTCTGAGGCTAAATTACTCAAAGTGGATCGTACTTTTAATTTGTAAATATACACGCCTTTCCCAATTTTATTCCCAAAATCATCCAATCCATTCCATGCAATACTGCGTGATAAATTTCCTGTGGTTTGTACATTTTGATTGATGGTTTTGATCAATTTTCCTGAAACCGTAAACACTTGTACTTGTACTTCTAAGGGTTCATTAGGTTTGTTGTGGTTGAACCAAAACTCGGTGTAATTTACAAATGGATTGGGATAATTCAATACATTTTCTAAATTTAATATTGCATCACTCACCACCACAAAGTTCAACGTTGCCTCTGAAGAATTATTGTAAGTATCCCACGCTTTTAATTGCAAAGTATGGGGTCCTACTTCTAAATCTCTCAGGGTATAGGTTACTTTTCCTTTGGTAAAATCATTCAATTCCGATTGATAAAAGTCATTCAAAATGATAGGATTGGAGGTGTCTCCATCTAAAATAGCCACAATATCATGGTCAACTGCAGTAATAGAAGTGTTGATACCACTTGCATCCGAAAGTGATACAATAAGGTTTGGTGAGGCGTTGGTATTGCCACCATCAATAAATGATTCATCATTCATAAATAGTTTTATTTCAGGCCCTACCCTATCATCAGGAGCATTTTGATTGATGCCTCCAATGACAATATCGTTGTTAAAACCGCCTTTATCGATAGTGCCATCATCGGCATAAAAACTGAGTTTTCCTTTGCCAAAAGCGACTCTGATGTCTTTGGGTACAATAAAATCAAAGGTAAATCTGCCATTTTCTACAGATGATTTTCCTCTAAATAGTTTGCTTTCTTGAGATTCATAGGTCATTTTTATTCCGAAGCCATCATTGTCTAAGGTCGTCTTTTGCAACGTTTTATCAAAAATGGTAGTTGACAAGGTGCCGTTGAAATTGGTCAATGGCACATTGTTATTGTCTGTAACAATGCCTTCAAATTTTACTTTAGACAGGGCTTTGATGGTATCCAACGATTGTGTGATGTCAATATCATTCATTTTTGTAATGCGGATATTGGGTTTGGGAACTGCTAATTTTTTAGCGGGATCTCCAAAAGAATAGATAAAGAATTTTTGGGTACTGGCAAACTGATTCTTTGCACGCATCAATCCTTGTGCGATGCTCAAATCTTCGTTATTGAATCCCATTAAAATAGGAATCAACAGTTCGTTGAATTGTTGCCCAACAAATATAAATACTTCTCTGGTAGTGGTAATCATATTGGCAGCACCACCTGTCTTGCTTTTAAAGAGCAATTCGCCTGCCGTAATTCTATTCGGATTGTCAAAACGAGAGAAATCGCAGGTAACTGTAATAAACAAAGGCAAAGTATTGAGATTGTTGAAAGATTGTATTTGTGGCACGTCTAATATTCGTTCTGATGCAAAACCATCTTCTCCTCCATGTCCAAAATAATCAAACACCAAGGTTCCTTTTTCCATAGCATTGGTAATGGCTTTGTTTACCTCAGGATAACGCTCTCCTCCCGAGGCATTTTGTTGTACAAACCCATCCAAATAAATCTTATTGATATTGAAAACAGGTTGATTGATTTTGATTTGATTGGCAATTTTATCAACTCCTTGTTGCAACACCTCTTCTCCTGAGGCATCAATATCATCTGCCAATAAGGTAATGGTATTGCGCCAATCCCCCAAAGCGTTTTTACTGTAATACGAAAGTATTTTATCTACTACAGTTGTTGCTTCATCCAAGGTTGAAACGGGAATTCTACTAGAGGCGACATCAATGGTATGTGAAGAAGTCATCGTTCCTTCATTGGCATCTAGCATCACATAAAAATCATCCGTCACATACGAATTTGCCAAATTAAAACTGTCAAAAGCCAATTTTACAGGGATGATGTTATTGTTCATGGAAATTCGGTCTTTGTAATCATACGAAGCGTCTCCGAAAAAGCATACGTATTGCAATTTTTTATCAGGGGCTGAATTGGTATCGTACAATCGTTTGATAAAATCACGAATGCCCGTAATGTCTTTAGCTCCTGATGCAAACTCGTTGTAAATTTCATCAATGAGTACTACTTTTGTCGATAGATTGGAATTTTCTTCGTGATAGACTGCCAATCGTTGTGCTTGTCCTGCCAAGGTTGCGTTGGTAATGATCAAATAATTGATATCGCGCAATCCGTGTAAATTTTGATTCTGGACACGTGAATTTTGCAAACGTATGGGGGTATAAAAATCACGTTCATTTAAAACTACATATTCTTTCAATGCTCCCGCTGCATCTCTAAAAACAAAGTCACTTCCAGAGGTTTCATTGGTAATTTGCTGAGGGGTGATGGGGTTTGACACATCCCAAATTTGAAAAGCACTGGCGCCATTGGCAAGCTGGTATTGCACTGTCCCACTGGCATTGGCTTGCTGAAAGCTTCTAAATCCAAACTGAAAATTCCCAACCGTAAGCTGCTTTTTTCCGATGATTTCTATGTAGTCTAAAAAGGCATTGGCAGACGGATTGCCATTATTGTTATAAGCAATTGAAATGGCTATATTTTGTGGGGTATTGGCGGCCGTTTGCGCACGTTCTATGGCAATCGCTTTGGTTAAGGATTGCGGATTTACTCCCGGTAAATTGATGGTAAATAGCTGTTGATTGTTGAGGGTTACCTCCATTATTGAAGAAACAACGGAATTGGATACAGCTCTTACTTTTACTGTAAGGGGTTCATTGGGCGCAGCATTCGGAAAAGGAATGTTGAATGTTTGGGTATTTCGTATGTTAAAATCCGAAGCAAAAAACCATTGCATTCCGGCTGCAAATAAATTCCGTTCGTCTTTTTCTACGTAGGTAAATTCATCAAAAAGGGTTATGGGTGATGTGGTTGCTCCCGAAATGGGTGTTTTTTGCTGAATTCTTTTGCCATCAGTATCATTGATGGTAATAAAATAATAGGCAAGGTCTGTATACGGATTGTGTCTGTGGGTTGCTACAGCATTGGCGGGGTCTAATTGCCAATCATGAGGTCCTTTGGCATAGAACAAAATATAGTCGCTCGCATCAAATGAGTTGTCGCTTTCTCCTGCTATAAATAGAGCGTTTTCTTGCAAATCATCGTATCTAAAATCGCTGTTTAGTACTGGTAATTGCTGTCCTCCATTGCCATAAATATGAATCTTTTTAGGATTGAGTCCGTTCAACGGCACTCCCAATTGCTGCAAAAAACCACGATCAATTTTAAAAACTCCGGTAGTATCTACGGCAAATTTATACCAAGTACCTGTTGCCAAAACACTGTTTGAGGTTTGTGCAAAAGAAATGCTTGCTACCAAAAGACCGACAAATAAGATGTAATGTTTTCTCATATTTCAGTATCCAAATAACGGAAATAAAAGTTAGATATTTTATAGAAAACAAAGATAATAGATACTAAACACAAAAAGAAAACGTTTTCAAGGCATAGAAAAATATGGATGCGTTAAAATTTTCAAATAACTTGTTAGAAATGGATTTTATTGTAAATTGCATCACGATTACAGAAACCTATAAATTTTATATTTAGGAAATGAAAAACACCTTTAAAACCGGTCTTATCTTAGGCTTTGCGCTGATGATTTTTGGTTGTAATAAATCAACTACCAACAAATCTACGCTTACTGGCTTGTCATTTAACGACCCAAAAAATGGAAATTACGTAAAAGGAAACGCAGGCAATGATCAAAAACCTCCTTTAGGGATGGTTGCTGTAGAAGGAGGCTCTTTTACCATGGGGCAAGTGCAAGACGACGTAATGTTTGATTGGAACACCACTCCAAAAAAATTACACGTTCGTTCGTTCTTTATGGATGAAGCCGAAGTAACGAACTCCGAATACTTTTTGTATGTGCAATACACCAAAGATGTATTTCCTCCATCCGAAGAAAATTACAAACATATTTATCCATCCGTATTGCCTGATACTTTAGTATGGAGAAAAAGTTTGGGAAATACAGATATTTTATCAGAAAACTATTTCCGTCATCCAGCTTATGCAGATTATCCTGTGGTGGGGGTGAGTTGGTTGCAAGCCAATGAATACTGCAAATGGAGAACCAATGTGGTGAACTTAAAAACATTGATTGACAAAGGCTACATCAAAAACATCTTCGAAATAGATTCTATCAGCAACTTTTTTGATACGGACGTTTTCTTAGCCGATGATTCTCGTTTGTTTGAAGGAGATTCTACCGTATATAAAAGAGGAGTACCTACCAGAGTGGTTCGTAAAAGAGGCGAACCTAGACCTGAAAAAGGGGCTTTTCAAGGTAGAAAAATTACCCAAGCAGATGGTGTATTAACCCAACGTTTTCGCTTGCCAACGGAGGCTGAATGGGAGTTTGCTGCGAAAGCGAATGTAGAAAACAGAGAGTACAACAACATCCGTGGTCGTAAAAAATATGCGTGGGACGGAAAATATACCCGTGCTAAAGAAAAGCGTTACAAAGGCGATCAATTGGCGAACTTTAAACAAGGTAATGGAGAGTACAGTGGCTTATCAGGCTGGAGTTCTGACGGTTCTGACATTCCAAACAAAATAAAATCCTATCCTCCAAATGCATTCGGATTGTATGACATGTCTGGAAACGTGGCTGAATGGGTAGCGGATGTATACAGACCAATCATTGATAATGAAGCGAATGATTTCAACTATTTCAGAGGAAACTTATTCACCAAAAAACTCATTGATGCCAACGGAAATCTAGTGTATGCTGCTGGTGGAGATGCTGCCAAAGTTGATTACGATACGTTACCTAACGGTAAAATCATTCCTAAGCAATTGCCTGGTACTATCAAATACATGCCTATCACCAAAGAAGATGCTGTGATGCGTAGAAACTTTTCTATTGCCGACAATTCAAATATTGGGGATGGTGATTTGAATTCTTCTCGTTTTTTCAATGCCAATGAAGATGAATTTACTTCAAAACCAAGCATGTACAATTCCCCAAAAGGGCCTACAAGAATGCGTGATTCCATCACCGGTAAAGATATTTTAATAAACGATAACAAACCAAGAACTACCTTGATTAGCGACAATACCCGCGTTTACAAAGGAGGTTCATGGTCTGATAGAGAATACTGGTTAGACCCGGCTCAAAGAAGGTATTTGCCAGAATATATGGCAACGAATTATATCGGATTCCGATGTGTTTCTGACAAATTAGGGCCAATGTCAACCCAAAAGAAATCGGCTAGAAACCCAAGCAGATAAACATTCATAACGCATAACAACAACCTCATTGTAATTTTTTATAATGAGGTTTTTTTATAGGAATTGTGTTTAACCACATAGTATAAACATAGAAAAAATAAGCAGATACTCAAATTTAGGAATCATATTTTTACAATTTTCTACTCATTAACGAAACAACACTCTGCTATAAAAGACAACTATGATTGATTTGTAGTTTCAAAACCTCAAAATTTAAAGTGAACCCGATGTATGCATCATAGAATATAGTAAAATAGCTTCCTAAAAATTACTTCTTTGTGTTTTTTGTGTCTTCTTTGCGTATTTTGTGCTACACTTGGTTCACAAAGTCCTGAAATCCTAAATACAAAGGTTCACAAAGAAACTCTAAATATTGAATCGTCAATTTATTACATTTACAACTTAAACGAACCCACATTAATTTATGGACATTCCCAAACTTTACGAACTTTACAAAACGCACTATTTAGTTACTACAGATACCAGAGCAATCTCTCAAAACAGTTTGTTTTTTGCATTGAAAGGCGAAAACTTTAATGGCAATAATTTTGCTGAAAAAGCATTGGCTTTGGGCGCTCGTTTTGCCATTATCGACGAGGAAACCTATCAAACAGACGAACGCATGATTTTGGTTACGGACGTATTACAAACCCTACAAAAGCTTGCCAACTATCACCGCAAACAATTACAGCTGCCCATCATTGGTTTGACAGGCAGCAATGGCAAAACTACGAGTAAAGAATTGATTCATGGGGTGCTACAACAAAAATTCAAAACAGTTGCTACCAAAGGAAACCTCAACAATCATATTGGGGTACCTTTAACCCTACTTTCCATGACGCCTGATACGGAATTGGGCATTGTAGAAATGGGTGCCAATCACCAACAAGAAATTGCCTTTTTAAGCAGCATTTGCGAACCTGATTTTGGCTATATCACCAACTTTGGCAAAGCGCATTTAGAGGGCTTTGGAGGTGTTGAAGGGGTCATCAAAGGAAAAAGTGAACTGTATGATTTTATAAGAGCCAACCATAAAATGGTGTTTGTAAATCCTGCAGACCCCATTCAAATGACAAAAACTTCGGATATTTCTCGGGTATTGTTCGACTTGGAAAGAATACAGTATGTGGGGGTAAATCCTTTCATACAGCTTTCCTTAGACGGACAAAACATCCAAACGCAATTGATGGGCAACTATAATTTTCCCAACATAGCCGCTGCCATCACCATGGGCTTGCATTTTGGGGTACCTACAGATGCCATCAGCAAAGCTATTGAGGGCTATGTGCCCCAAAACAATCGTTCGCAAATTGTAAAAACAGCGCACAATACCTTGTTTTTAGATGCGTACAACGCCAACCCAAGCAGCATGAAAGTAGCCTTAGAGAATTTTGCAGCCTTGTCTGCAACTCACAAAACGGTTATTTTAGGAGACATGTTCGAATTGGGGGAAGACAGTGCTCATGAGCACCAAGCCATCGCGGATTTAGCAGCTTCTTTACATTTTGAAACCATCTTCCTAGTAGGGAAAAACTTTCATGGGGTTTCTACAAGCCATCTTAGTTTTGAAGATTTCGAAAGCCTAAAAATCCATCTTTCCAAACATCCATTTCAAAATAAAACCATTTTGATAAAAGGCTCCAGAGGTATGAGATTGGAACGGTTGGTGGAGTTGCTGTAGGTTAATGAATTAATGAGGGAATGAGGTAATGATTTATTAATTTAACAACTAAGACCAAGACGAAGACGAAGGCTAAGACTAAAACGTTTCTGTTGTTTGAACTGGTTAACTGGTTAAACAACGAAGACAAAGACTAAGACGAAGACTAAAACGTTTCTGTTGTTTGAACTGGTTAACTGGTTAAACAACGAAGACAAAGACTAAGACGAAGACTAAAAGGTTGCTGTTGATTGAATTGGTTATCTGCTTATTTGGTTAATTGATTATTTATTTTTTATTGTTATTATTTATTAATCTTATAAGACTAGTAAATTAACCTTTAACTTCTAATATCTTATATCTTATATCTAACTTCTAATCTCTAACCTCTAAACCCTAACCTCTAAACCCTAACCTCTAACCTCTAATATTTAATCGGTTGCTATTGTTTAAATTAATTCAATGTTTCATTAATTAAAATCTTCGTATCTTTGATAGTATCAAATGATAGTATCAATATATATGAAACCTCCTTACGAAATAACACCTACTATCTTACAATTAATTACTGCTATTTCAGAAAAATTAGGTGCAGTAAATGCCAATTTAGTTAGCAGACCTTCTCCGTTATTGAGAAAAGAAAATAGAATAAAAACAATCCATGCTTCTCTAAAGATTGAGGGAAATACGCTTACGGAAGAGCAAATAACAGCACTCCTAGATCACAAAAAAGTAATCGGTCCTAAAAAGGATGTGATGGAAGTTGTAAATGCCATTCATACCTACGAAAACCTACAAAAATACAATCCCACTAATGAAAAGTCTTTTTTAAAAGCACATCAAAACTTACTGAAGGGTCTTTTGGTAAATGCAGGAACCTATAGAAATCAAAATGTTGGGATTGTCAAAGGCTCAAAAGTAGCCCATGTAGCCCCCCCTGCTGCAAACGTACCCTTTTTAATGAAAGAACTTTTTGAGTATTTGAAAAGTTCGAATGAAATTGTATTGATAAAGAGTTGTGTTTTTCATTACGAAATGGAATTTATTCACCCATTTTTAGACGGGAATGGCAGAATGGGAAGGTTATGGCAAACGCTAATTTTAATGGATAAATATCCCGTTTTTGAATTTTTACCTTTAGAAACATTGATTAGCAAAAATCAAGAAGACTATTACAATGCATTAGCAAAAAGTGACCAATTAGGAAAATCAACCGTATTTATCGAATATATGTTGGGAATCATTGATGCTTCATTGCGTCAATTATTGGATTTCAACAACAGAACATTAACCGACAAAGACCGCTTAGACTATTTTGTTTCTTTACATAAGACTGACTTTACGAGAAAAGAATACATGAATATGTTTAAAGATATTTCTTCCGCAACTGCCAGTAGGGATTTAAAAAAAGGAGTTGAATTAGGTTTATTTCAAAAAATAGGAGATAAAAATAAAACGAGCTACCGTGTATTGATTGAATGAATTAATGAGGTAATGATTTATTAATTAAACAACGAAGACGAAGACGTTTCTGTGTTTATTTGGTTAACTGGTTAATTGATTATTTATTTTTTATTGTTATTATTTATTAATCTTATACGACAAATATATTAACTTCTATGTTTTCTATAACAAAGCAAAGCGTCTATCCCCATAAAGGACAACTATGTGAAATACTATGTGGTTTAAATGATGGTTGCTGATTATTTGGTAAAACAACGAAGACAAAGACCAAGACGAAGACGTTTCTGTGTTTATTTGGTTAACTGGTTAATTGATTATTTATTTTTTATTGTTATTATTTATTAATCTTATACGACAAATATATTAACTTCTATGTTTTCTATAACAAAGCAAAGCGTCTATCCCCATAAAGGACAACTATGTGAAATACTATGTGGTTAAAATGATGGTTGCTGATTATTTGGATAAACAACGAAGACAAAGACCAAGACGAAGACGAAGGCTAAGACTAAAACGTTGCTGTTGTTTGAACTGGCTATCTGCTTATTTGAATAACTGGTTAATTGATTATTTATTTTTTATTGTTATTATTTATTAATCTTATACGACAAATATATTAACTTCTATGTTTTCTATAACAAAGCAAAGCGTCTATCCCCATAAAGGACAACTATGTGAAATACTATGTGGTTAAAATGATGGTTGCTGATTATTTGGTAAAACAACGAAGACAAAGACCAAGACGAAGACGAATGCTAAGCCTAAAACGTTTCTGTTGTTTGAACTGGTTATCTGCTTATTTGAATAACTGGTTAATTGATTATTTATTTTTTATTGTTATTATTTATTAATCTTATACGACTAGTAAATTAACTTCTAATATCTAACATCTAAACCCCTAACCTCTAACTTCTAATATCTTATATCTAACTTCTAATATCTTATATCTAACTTCTAACCTCTAAACAGTTAAACTCTAACCTCTAACCTCTAACTTCTAATATTTAATCGGTTGCTATTGTTTGAATTAATTCAATAATTCAATAATTCAATAATTCAATAATTCAATAATTCATTAATTCATTGTTTCATTGTTTCATTAATCAAATATGACTTCGGTGATAAGCCAACAAATTGTCAATAGGTCTTTGGATGACGTCTGTTACTGTTAAATTATTTTTCTGAGCTACTTTTTCTAACAAGTCTCTGAAGTAATAAGCGATAGAACCTATAAAATACAGTGGAGTCTCTCTACCTTTCTCAAAAGGCAATACTCGGTATTTGAAAAACTCTTGAAATCCTTTTTTGATGATGCGCTTGATGTATTTATCCTCTTTAAATGCAAACATAAATTGGGCAAAGGTTGCCAAATACATATTCGGGTTTTGCTCTCTGTATAAATTTTTCTTTACAAAGTCGGCATCTAGATTGAATTCCGCTTCAAATTTTGTGGCAATTCTTTTGGGCATCTTCCCATAAAAATACTCCTTCAATAATATCTTTCCGAAGTGATTTCCACTGGCTTCATCCATCACAATATAGCCTAAAGAAACGGTTTTCATGTGTAGATTTTCCCCATCAAAATAACAGCTATTCGATCCCGTACCTAAAATACAAACAATGGCAGGAGCTTTCCCAGAAGCTGCATAGACTGCCGCCAACATATCTTCAGCAACAAATACCTTGGCATTGGTAAAGATGGATTCCAATACATCTTGCAAGATTTTGATGGCTACAGGAGTGCCACAGCCTGCTCCGTAAAAATAGATTTCTTCAACATCGTCTTTGATATTGATCAGTTGATACATGTGTATGATGCGATCTGTCAATTCTTTGGTAGAATTTACCTCCGGATTCAAGCCCAAAGTTCGTACTCTGAATGCTTCTGTTTTATCTTTATTGATTGCTATCCAATCTGCTTTTGTAGAGCCTCCGTCTGCAATTAAAATCATGGTTGTTAATTTTTTCCAAATATATTATAAGAAAATAGGTTGTGCAATAATTTTTGGTATTTAGTGATTAGACTGTGGTCTGTAGACGTTAGACCGTAGACTTTAGACTGCAGACTGTAAACTGTAGTCGTTAGTGTTGAGTGGTTAGGGGTTAGAGTTTAGTGTTTATTCCCAATCCCAACTTTGAATATTGAACATTGAATATTGAATATTGTACTTTGCCTCTTTGCAAGTTTATTTCTCATTGAGTAATTGCTCAACTTCCAATTGTAAAACAGGTAAATTTTTAACAACAATCCCCCAAATTACAGCATCGGATACCGTATCATACCCATGAATTATTCTATTTCTTACATCAACAATTTTTCTTGCGTTAGATATCTTAATAGGTTGGTTTCGTTTTAGTATTCGATTCATTGCTTCGCCAATAATTTCTATATTTCGTTCAACCGCTCTTTTAGTCCTTAAATCGTTTTGATAAATTTCAAACATTTTAGGCGTTTCTATAAAATAACTCTCGATTTCATTTATAGAACACAATATATCATAAAGCCAAGTTTTCAAATCATTATCCATAAATCATTTTTTTTGATTGATTCAAAGTTTCTAAAAAGTATGGATTTCGTATCGCTTTTTCTTCTAACAAATCAACATTTCTTTTAAACATCTCTTCTAAAGAGAATTTTAAATTATAGTAATTATCACCATAATCAAGAATATCTATTTGTTGAAAATCAACAATTAAGTCAATATCACTTTCAGAGTTGAATTTATCAGTAAGTACTGAACCAAAAGCGTACAAAGATTTTACCTTGTGTGATTTACAAAGTTTATTTATTTCTTTGCTATGTTTTTGGATAAAACTCATTTTAAAGTATTTATAATTTCAAAATTACATAAAATAATGCACATATTTTTAAATTGTGATTTTGAATGGTTTTTTTTATGAATTCAACAAAGTATTATTAGGGTGACAAAGTCAACTTTGTACTTTCTACTTTCTACTTTTAATATTGTACTTTGTACTTTAGACTGTAGACTGTAGACTGTAGACTGTAGTCGTTAGTGTTGAGTGGTTATGTAAGCTTCCCCAAAATTCGGCCATTTAAAAATAGAATTCGACAAGCGACGAAGGAGCGCGTTCAGTAAAAATTATTAAATTTAAAGCCGAAAACTTATGAAGACAACCCAATTTACCGAAAACCAGATTGTTGCCATGTTAAAACAACAAGAGCAAGGAGTTAAAGTTACCGATATTGCCAGAGCCAATGGTATATCCGACAAAACGTTTTATCGTTGGAAAAGCAAATATGGAGGTATGGATGCCACAGAACTAAAACGCATAAAAGAACTAGAAGCAGAGAATTCAAAGCTCAAAAGAATGTATGCCGATTTAGCACTGATGAATCAAGCATTAAAAGATGTGATTGAAAAAAAGCTTTAACGCTTTGCGAGAAAAAAGAACTAGTCACTTACATCACAAGTAATTATGCTATAAGTGAACGTAAAGCGTGTAAAATAGTCACAGTTCCTAGAAGTAGCTTCAGTTACAAGGCGGTTGTTAAGCAAGATGATGTATTTATAAAACAACTTGATTTGCTGGTACAAAAACATGTAACCATTGGTTTTTGGCAAAGTTATCATCGCATACGAAAGTCAGGAACTCTTGTTAATCACAAAAAATTATATCGCATTTATACATCCATGAAATTAAATATAAGAAGACGTTCCAAGAAAAGATTACCTGCAAGAGTCAAACAACAACTATTTCAGCCAACGCAAATGAACGAAGTTTGGAGTATTGATTTTATGAGTGATTCTCTGTGGAATGGTAGAAGAATCCGATTATTAAACGTTATAGATGATTATAATAGAGAAGTATTGATGATTGAAACAGATACCTCATTACCAACACTAAGAGTTATTAGATGCTTAGCCCAAATAGGCGAACGTAGAGGATTACCAAAAATGATTAGGGTTGATAATGGTCCCGAATTTATAAGTGCAAAACTCGATAGTTGGTGCAAAGAAAATGAGATTAAACTCATATTTATCCAACCAGGAGAACCAACACAAAATGCTTTTATTGAAAGATTAAACGGGACTTTTAGAAGAGATATACTCAATGCTTACGTGTTTAAATCTATCCAAGAAGTAAAAGATATAAGCCAAGAGTGGATAAACGATTATAATTACAATAGACCACATAAATCACTTAAAAATAAATCACCAATTGAATACAGATTAAATGAATAAAATTCTATTTTTGAATGGATCGAATTTAAGGGAAGCTTACAACTGTAGACTGTAGTCGTTAGTGTTGAGTGGTTAGGGGTTAGAGTTTAGTGTTTAGAATTATTTTGACCCGTCCTAAAAAAAGTTTACAGATTTAACTTTTATTTATTGATAGTCCTGAGACAAATTTACACTTTAAATTTAGTCCTAAAATAGTATTACATTTTTTTTGATGTACTCGTGAAGCTCGTTCAGAGTAATCTATGTTACAGTTTCGCATTTTGAGTACGTTCGATAGTAGTTTTTCCATAATCGTTTTATTTCCTTATCCGTAAAATTATCGTGTAGTTCAGAGGGAGTTGCATTCCCAATGCTCGAATGAGGACGATCCTCGTTGTATAGCTTGACAACCGATTTCAGTATTTCTTTTGCTTTTGAAAGTGATTTTATTTCGTAATCAAACAAATATTCTCCTTTGATTATTCCGTTAACACGTTCTGCTATAGCATTTTCCAATGGATCTCCATTTTCGGTCATTGATATCTTTATGCCTTTGTTCTTTAATGTTTTCACATACCCGGAGCTGCAATATTGAGAACCTCTGTCTGAATGGTGTATAAGTCCTGTCGCTTCTGGGGTCAGCGTTTTTATAGCCATTTTTAAAGCTGCAATGCTTTCTATAGCCTCCATAGTATCTGCAACATGATAACCAACGATTTTCCTTGAATATGCATCTGTGATAAAGCTTATATAATAATGACCGCCTTTTGTCTTCCAATACGTTATGTCACTTACCCATATATGGTTGGGGCCGAGTGGTTCCAGACCTTTAATCAAATTCGGATACTTCTTCATCCAATGGTTGGAGTTTGTTGTTATATGATATCTTTTACGCTGTTTTATGAGCAAATTATGCTCTCTGAGTAGGTCGAAAAACGCATCCCTACCCATTTTTATATTATGTTCATTCATAAAATCTTCTAGTTTATAAAATAATTTTCGCCCACCTAAACGCTTATGATCTTTACGAATATTACTGATTCTATCAAGCAATATCTCCTGCTCAATTAAGTCCTGTAAAACGCGTTTTTTACTTTGGTAATAAGCCTGTCTTGTTACACCAAACCAAGAGCATAAGTCGGCTAAACCTATGCCCTTGAAGTTTTCCTTCATTGTTTCTATGGCTTGGTATTGTGCTTTTTTCTAATAGGAATATTAAACTCTTTCTCAGCAATATCAACCATTGTCGAAAACGCAATAGCTTTCATCTCTGCTGTTTGAAGTTGTTTTTCTAGTTCAGCTATTCGCTTTTTGAGTTTTAGCATCTCAAAATCATCCGAACTTTCCTCTTGTTGTTTTTTTTTCTTTGACATGCTAACAAAATTAGTGTTTTTCACAAACTTATCTTCAATACCAAACTTGCGCATCCACATCCCTATTTTACCATTTTCTGTTGGATAGCCCGTATAACGCTTATAAATCGATTGTTTAGTCTCATTTCCAGACAAATAATCATCGATTATTAACTTTTTTTCATGATCTGAAAAATACAGCTTGTTGTTGCGCCATTGTCCTAAAATCACTTTGCTTTTTTCTTTCATTTTTACACTTTTTGTGTAAACCTAATTCAGGACAAGTCATTTTGTGTAATTCCCAATGCCAACTTTGTACTTTCTACTTTGTACTTTGTACTTTTAATATTGTACTTTGCACCTTTGCACCTTTGCACCTTTGCCTCTCTGCCACTTTGCACCTTTGCCTCTCTGCCACTTTGCACCTTTGCACCTTTGCACCTTTGCATCTTTGCCACTTTGCCACTTTGCCCCTCTGCCTCTCTAAATATTAATTCCCAATATCTCATTCAAAACACTAAATTTGTAGTAAATTAAATGATATGTTTTTTTTTAAGAAGAAAGAGATTCCCTTGACCGAGTTTTTTCCAAACGGAATGGTGGACATTCATTCGCACTTACTTCCGGGTATTGATGATGGTGCTAAAAGCCTAGAAGATAGTATTGCCCTTATCGAGCGCATGGCCTCTTATGGCATTACTCGTTTTGTAACCACTCCGCATATTTTAGGGGATGTGTACCCCAATACACCTGCAATCATCCAAGAAAAACTGACTTTGGTGCAAGAAGCGTTGACAGCAAAGGGATTGGGTCATATCCACTTCAGTGCTGCAGCGGAATATATGTTGGACGAACAGTTTGCCCTGTTGCTAGAGCAAGGAGATTTATTGACGCTGAAAGACAATTTGGTTTTAGTGGAAATGTCGTATTTCAGTCCGCCTTTGAATGTCTATGAATTGCTTTTTCAATTGCAATTGAAAGGATACAAACCGGTTTTGGCACATCCGGAGCGTTATTTTACCTACCACACTCATTTTAATTCGTATTACAAATTGAAAAAAGCAGGCTGTTTGTTTCAATTGAACTTGCTTTCTTTAACCGAAAACTATGGCAAGCCGGTTCAAAAAACAGCGCAACGCTTGCTAAAAGAAAATCTATATGATTTTGTAGGTACCGACACGCACCATCAGCAGCATTTAGATGCACTGCAAAAAATCAGTACCAAAGAAAACTTGAAATTATTGGAGGGAATTATAGATCGTAATTTGGGGTTTGTGTAGGGGCTGCTGTTGGTTAAATAACGAAGACAAAAGACTAAGACGAAGACGAAAGACTAAATAACTAGCATCCACCGCTTGAACCACATAGCATTTCACATAGTCTTTCTTTATTTTAATAGACGCTTTGCTCAATTAAAGTAACTCATAACTATGTGTAAACCCAAAGCTTGGACTATGTAACCCTTTTCTATTATTTTCTATGTGGTTAAAAGAAAAATGCAGTGAACCAGTTTGCAGTAAGCCTGTTAGAAGAGAGTTTATGATTTAGGATCATTGAAAGTCTACAACTAAGCATCTTTGCCTCTTTGCCTCTTTGAAACTAAAGTATATCCCTAATCCCAACTTTGAATTTTGTACATTGAACATTGAATATGCTACTTTGTACTTTGTACTTTTAATATTGTACTTTGTACTGCAAACTTCCCTCCCCCTTTCCTTGGGAAAGGGGGTCAGGGGGATAGGACCCTTCTACCTCCCCATCAAGCGTGCAAACCACGATTTTTTCTTCACCTCCAGATAGCCAGCTCCATAGCCATAGCCGTAGCCATACCCATAGCCGTAACCGTAGCCATAGCCGCGTTTCATGTCGGTATCGTTTAAAATCATCGCCATATTCGGCAATTTTTTCTCTTTGTAAAGGGTTTCGGGTACTACCAACATACGCTTGTCTAAGTAGTTTGCTCTTGTAACATATAAGAACATGTCTGCCAATTTAGACACTAGCAAGGTATCGGTTACCAAATTCACAGGGGCTGTATCTACAATGACAAAGTCGTAGTCTTTTTTAACGGCCTCAA
This sequence comes from Polaribacter gangjinensis, assembly GCF_038024125.1. Lineage (NCBI taxonomy): Bacteria > Pseudomonadati > Bacteroidota > Flavobacteriia > Flavobacteriales > Flavobacteriaceae > Polaribacter > Polaribacter gangjinensis. Next base: position 2,727,186 of record NZ_CP150662.1, on the reverse strand, counting down.
AGAGTGCTGATACTTTTTTGTGCAACAACAATTCTGCTGGGTTGGGCGGAATCACCCCCGATGCAATAAAATCTACGTTCTTGATCTCCGGAAAGGTAAACTTTAGTTCGTCTATGGTCAATCGGTCGTCTAAGATGTAGTTGGTAACTCCCTTACGGTCTGGGAGGCCCAAGTATTGGGTAATTTTAGGGGCTCTCAAATCCAAGCCCAACAACAATACCTTTTTATCTGCTAAGGCCAACGAAGCCGCTAGGTTCATGGATACGAAAGACTTCCCTTCGCCACTCGTGGTAGAGGTAATAAAAATAACCTTTCCTAACCCTTCGTTGCTTTTGGGCAACATAAACTCTAAATTGGTACGCAATAGCCTAAAGGCTTCCGCACTACTGGTACGGGCATCTTTGGTGATCACAATTTTTTCTTCGGTCTCTGAATGGGGTACATCGCCTAAAAAGGGCACCTTGACCAATTGCTCCAATTCTTTACGAGAATGCACTTTGGTATCCAATAAGTTATTGACATAAATAACGGCAAAGGGCACGATCAATCCCAACAGGAGCGCTGCTAAGTAAATGATGTTACCTTTGGGAGATACGGGTTTATCATTGCTATACGCTTTGTCTATGATTTTGGCATTGGGTACGGTAATCGCCAAAGAAATAGCGGTTTCTTCTTTTTTCTTTAACAAATACGAATACAACTCCGAGTAAATGATTTTTTGGCGTTCAATATCAATGATGCCACGTTCTATCAAAGGCAGCATAGACACCTTTCCTTGCACACGGTTGGCCTCGTTAGCGACCTTGTTCAATTGGATTTCAATAGACTTTTTCAAGTTGGCAAGGTTCGATTGCAAATTTTGTTTCAGGATGGCAATTTCGTTGTTCAGCGCAATGAGGTTGGGGTTGCGTTTCCCGGCAATGGGCTCTAAACGGTATTTTTCCAAGACCAATTCGTTGTATTTGGTGATGGACTCCGAGGTGATGGCATCCGAAAAGCCCAAGTTGGCAGGCAATACCTCCGTTTTGGTAGCTTGTTTGATTTCTTGCTGTACCCACTCCGCCAAACTGAGTTGGGTACGCAGCTCTACCATTTTGGCATTACTTTCTGATACTTCTGTCAATGCCAAAGCCCCCTCTTCTGTAAGTCCCGAGATACCGAATTTGGCTTTGTAATCTTTAAAATTGTCTTGTATCGCTGCCAACTCCAAACCTACGGTTTGCAAGCGGTCTTCGATAAAATCCTTGGTTTTATTCGACACCATATTTTTATCGGCAATGGCATCGCGGTTGTACTGCTGTACCAATTCGTCTAAGATGTCTTCGGCTTTTTGTTTGATGGGGTCGGTCAAACTCAAGGTCAGTACCGATGAGAGTTTATCTACGGGATTGACAGCTATATTTTTTTGATAGGCATCAATCACCCTGCTTTTGGGTCTGATGACAATGGTAACTGTTTCTAAGTCTGTTGCCTCTGCTGAGGGGTGCAAATTACGGATAAGAAAACTTCCCAATTTTTTACTACTCATCACTTGATTAAAATCGCCTTTCAGGATAAAATCATCCTCAGTACTCAGAATTTCAAACTGAGTTGTACTGATTTGACGCACCACAAAAGCCGTATCAATTTTATGGAATAACGAATCGGTCTTTAAAAATTGGATACGAATGGCTTTGTCTTGGTAAGCTTCTGAGGTTTTGATTCTGCCTTCTCTAAAATAAGTGATGTTCAAGTTCAAAGAATCCACTACCCTGCCAATGATTTTACGAGATTTGATGACGTGGATTTCATTGTCGGTATTGTTCGCAGAGCCCGTCCCCACAATCCCCAAATCGGCTACGGCTTTCAACTCATCCGAAATGCCCGACTTTTGGTTGTCTTTGATCATGATGGTAGCGGTGGCGGTATATTGGGGCGTGGCATAGCGCAAATAAAAATAAGCGGTTCCTAGAGCGACCACAGCAGCCAATACAAACCAACGCCAATGCGCTAGGTATTTTTCGAGTTCTTGACGGATGTTGATCGTATCCTGGTTTTCATTGATGTCGTTAAAACTTTCCATACTATCTGCCTAAAATCGAAATTGTGGTTAATAATGAGATCAAAACACTGGTAATGGAGATGAACAATCCAGTATTGGAGTTAGACGAAGCGGATTGAATGCGGGCATAATTGGGCTCTACATACACCACATCGTTTTGCTGCAAATAATAGATAGGGGAGGTAAACAATTGTTTAGACAATACGTCTACTTTGTAGTGCACTTTTTTGCCCCCTTCTTCGCGAATCACCAAAATATTCTGTCTTTCGGCAGAAATGTTCAAGTCGCCTGCCAAGGCAATCGCTTCTAAGATGGTGATGCGTTCGTTGGGAATGGTATAACTCCCTGGCAACCGTACATCGCCCAATACGCTGATCTTAAAATTTGCCAAGCGCACGTTGATATTGGGGTTTTTGATATAATCTGGGTCTAGCCTGTCTTTTAGCATGGCAATAAACTCTTCTCTCGACAAACCCCCAATTTTCAGTTTGCCAATCACCGGGAAATCAATTTCCCCGTTGCTATCCACCAAATAACTCTGTTGCTGTGCCACCCCAATCGCCGAATTGGAAGAGGTGGAATAAGTTACCGCCGCCAAGTTGAACGGGCGAACCGCTTCGGTATCTAAGGCGGTGATGGTGATTTGCAACAAATCATCGGGTTTGATGATGGTTTTGTAGCTATTGGATACCTTAGATTGGTCGATTTCGTCGTTTTGAAAATAGATGATGTCTTTTTTGGAGACACAAGAGGTTGCCAGTACGAAAAGGGTGGTAAATAGGGTTATCTTTTTTATGTTCATTGAATTTTTTTTGGTTAACTGCTTTTTTTGGTTAACTGGTTATTTGCTTATTTGGTTATTTGCTTATTTGGTTATTTGGTTATTTGCTTAACTGCTTAACTGTTTACTAAACTAAAAACTAAAAACTAACCTCTAATATTTAACTTCTAACTTCTAACTTCTACTATTTAATTGTTTTAATAATTACCTACTTTTTTATTCGTTAAATCATTACCTCATTCAATCATTAATTCATTGTAAACTAAAAACTAAAAACTAAAAACTAACCTCTAATATTTAACTTCTAATATTTAACTTCTAACTTCTACTATTTAATTGTTTTAATAATTACCAACTTATTTTATTCATTACCTCATTCAATCATTAATTCATTAATTCATTAATTCATTGGATACTTCATGATCCAATTCCTCAAATTCCGAGTTTTTAGAAATGTACTCAGGGACGATTTCTTTCATCAAGCTCACCAATTTTTTGTTATTGACACTGGGGAGTTCCAAAAGGATGTCTTCAATTTTTCCTTTGGTAACTACAAAGTCAATTTGATTGGTTTTGGCAATGAGTATTTTTTCGTGGTAGGTTTTGGTGGTATTTTCACCATCCGCCAACAATTCTTCGTACAATTTTTCTCCGGGGCGCAATCCGGTGATTTTAATGTCAATATCCCCAGGGTACTTGAGACCCGACAAATAAATCATTCTTTTGGCAATGTCAAAAATCTTTACCGATTTTCCCATGTCAAAAATATAAATTTCGCCTCCTTTTCCCATGGTCCCTGCCTCGAGTACCAAGCTACAGGCTTCGGGAATCGTCATAAAATAGCGGGTTATTTCTTTGTGAGTCACCGTAAGCGGCCCTCCTTTTTCAATTTGTTTTTTAAAGAGCGGAATGACCGAGCCGTTAGAGCCCAACACATTGCCAAAACGCGTGATGGTAAATTTGGTATTGGACTGCGCATGGCTCAAACAACTGATGTACAACTCAGCAATGCGTTTCGTTGCCCCCATCACATTGGTAGGGTTTACGGCCTTGTCGGTAGAGACCATCACAAAGCGCTCTATACCGAACTGTATCGACAAGTCGGCCATGTGTTTGGTACCCATGATGTTGATTTTGATGGCCTCGTAAGGGGTTTTTTCCATCAAGGGAACGTGTTTGTAGGCTGCCGCATGAAACACCTGCTCTGGCTGGTATTTTATAAAAATACGCTCCATTCTTTTAAGGTCTCGCACATCCGAAACCAATGCCACAAAATTAGACAAGCCCAATTGTACAAATTCTTGCTGCAAATCGTACAAGGCCGATTCTGATTGATCTACCAAAATCAGTTTTTTAGGGTTGTAAGCGGTCAATTGCCTCGCTATTTCACTACCAATAGAGCCTGCTGCACCGGTAACAAGCAATACCTTGCCACTGACCTTGCTCATTACGATGGGGTTGACAATTTCTATTTGATCGCGGTCTAACAAATCGTCGATGTTGACGTTTTTAATTTGATTGGCTTGCAAATCGCCCTCAATCCATTTGGTCAAGGTGGGTACTGTTTTTACTTTTACGTTGAGCTCTAAAAACTTATCCGTCAACTCAAGCAACCTCCCAGACCGAAGTCGGGGCATCGAAAAAATCACCTCTTTGATGTCGTGTTTTTCAATGAATTCAGCATCAATCTTATCAGGGTTGTAAATTTTAATCCGGTCTATCTTTTTGTTGACTTTGTTAGGGTTATCGTCTAAAAAACCAATGATTTCGTAGTTATTTTTTCGGTCTCTGTTGATAGCGGCATAGGTTATCATCCCCGAATCCCCTGCCCCGTAAATCAAAATATTGGTGATGGTTTTTACTTGGGTATTGACCAGCTCGAACATGGCTTTGAATATGAAACGGCTGATGATCATCATAAAATTCGCCAATAAAAAATGGATGATGATGATGGAAATGGGAATGCTAAAAGTAGGAAAAATCGCTAACAAACCATTGACTAAGAGGGCAAAGCCTATAAAAATAGTGTGTATAGAAATGCCTAAAAATACATTGAAGGCATCTTTGGTGCCGGTATGTCGAACAATGCCTTTGTAAGAGCCTACCAGCGCAAAGGCAATGCATGCCAACACCAGTACAAAAGGAATTTGGAGGAGCAAATGCTGCAAGTCAAATTCAAAACTAGCATTATAGCGTATAGCGTAAGCAAAGAAAAAAGAAACACACACTAAAAAAAGGTCAATGGCAAGTACCAACCATTTGGAGGCGTACTTATTGACTGTCCTTAGAAAGAGTATTCGTAACATTTTTATTTTCACAGTGTGTGCAAACTTAAGTATTTTTTTTAGTTTTTAGATTGCTGGATTGTGAGATTTTTTAAAATTGTTGGTTTTTGGGAGGGGTACTATCTCGAATGGAGAAAATTTAGAGAGTTCAAAGTCCAAAATCTAAAGGCAACCTAAACCACATCTTAGGTTTCAACCACAGGGGTTCGTGTTTAGTTTTGAGTTGTTTAACCAAAGAAAGGTTTAAAAGTTTAAGAGTTTCTATTGTTTAAGCGTTTAAAGATAAATTGTCTATCCAAACAACTTGAAGAAACCACAAAAACCATAGAAACAACAGAAACTTTTTAGTCTTAGTCTTAGCCTTAGTCTTAGCCTTAGTCTTAGCCTTAGTCTTAGTCTTAGTCTTAGTCTTAGTCTTAGCCTTAGTCTTAGCCTTAGCCTTAGTCTTAGCCTTAGCCTTAGTCTTAGTCTTAGTCTTAGTCTTAGTAGTAGTCTTAGCCTTAGCCTTAGTCTTAGCCTTAGCCTTAGTCTTAGCCTTAGCCTTAGCCTTAGTCTTAGTCTTAGCCTTAGCCTTAGCCTTAGTCTTAGTCTTAGCCTTAGTCTTAGTCTTAGCCTTAGCCTTAGTCATAGTCTTAGCCTTAGTCATAGTCTTAGCCTTAGTCATAGTCTTAGTCTTAGTCTTAGTCTTAGCCTTAGTCATAGTCTTAGTCTTAGTCTTAGTCTTAGCCTTAGTCATAGTCTTAGTCTTAGCCTTAGTCTTAGTCATAGTCTTAGCCTTAGTCTTAGCCTTAGTCTTAGTCATAGTAATAGTCTTACTGATCAAGGTCTTAAAGCTTTTGATCTTGAAGAGTTTGAAAATACAGATTGCTTTCCCGAAGTCCCGAAGACTCGGGAGGGACAAGCTACTCCTACGTCGTTCATCCCGAAGTTTCGGGAACGTGGCAGGCAGCAACAAGTACGTGACAGGCCGTTATGAAGTCTCGGGAACGAGGGATTTTTTAATATACAGATTGCTTCGCTCATTCCTCGCTCGCAATGACAGGGAGTTTAAATTACGGTGCCATCCCGAATGCTCGAGATAAACTAAAACAACTTTAAATCACTTGCCACCATTTCTTTTACCAGTCCTGCTAGATCGTATTGAGGTTGCCAACCCAGTTGTGTTTTGGATTTGGTTGGGTCTCCAATCAATACATCTACTTCTGTAGGACGATAATATTCGGGGTCTACGCGCACCACTACTTTTCCAATAGAAAGGCCTCCCCCAGCCTCTCCAAAGGAGGAGAGTAATACACCTGTTGCAGTTTGGTATTTCCTTTCGTCAATACTTTCGATAATGGCTACTTCATTCTCATTTTCCCCTTCAAATCGCAAAGTAATCCCTACCTCTAAGAAAGACAATCGTACAAAATCACGTATATAGGTGGTAATCCCCGTTGCAATTACATAATCTTCAGCCACTTCTTGCTGTAGTATTCGCCACATTGCCTCTACATAGTCTTTGGCATGTCCCCAATCTCTCTGAGAATTTAGATTGCCCAAATACAAACAATCTTGTTTTCCTTTTGCAATGGCTGCGGTTGCCATGGTAATTTTACGAGTCACAAAAGTTTCACCTCTGCGTGGAGATTCGTGGTTGAATAAAATTCCGTTACACGCAAACATCTTATAAGCCTCGCGATAGTTTTTGGTAATCCAAAACCCATAAATTTTTGCCACACCATAGGGTGAGCGTGGGTAAAAGGGTGATTGTTCGTCATAAAATCCGCGTTCGTTTTTATTTTCAGTCATACCTCCATAGAGCTCTGAAGTGGAGGCTTGATAAATACGTGTTTTCTTTTCCAATCCTAATATTCGAACCGCTTCTAAGATACGTAGGGTTCCCAATCCATCTACATTGGCTACATATTCAGGCGAATCAAAAGACACCTTTACATGACTCATCGCACCCAAATTGTAAATTTCATCGGGTTGCACCTCTTGTATGATTCTGATAATGTTGGTGGAATCTGTTAAATCCCCGTAATGCAATTTAAAATTCACATGGCCTTCATGCTGATCTACATACAGGTGGTCAATGCGCTGGGTATTGAACGAAGATGCACGACGTTTTACGCCATGTACCATATATCCCTTCTCTAATAATAGTTCTGCTAAATAAGATCCATCTTGGCCTGTGATGCCGGTGATGAGGGCTACTTTTTGGTTTGTATTCATATGTTTATTTTACTAAGGCACAAGACTAAAACTAAGGCTTGGGCGTTTTTATAAATTGATATTTATTTTTTGTTCAAAACTTTTTTTCTAAAGGCATGTATCCTTTTTTGGAGACTAATAACCTTTTTAATGATCTCATCTGAATTGTTTTCTGCTATATACTTTCTTTTGCTAGCTATTATTACTTGTGTTTCTAATTCAAATGCTGAACCAAGTGCTATTTCTAAAAACCTTGCAAAATCTTTTTCAGATTCTCTCGACGCTCCCTCCGCTATATTTGACGGAATTGATATAACTGACCTTACTATTTGGGAACTCAAAGAAAACTTTTCATTAGATGGGAAATGATCAACTAATTCGTAAATATCCATCACTAACTGCATTCCATCAATCCAAACATTGTATTCTCTGAAATTTCTCATTCTTTTTTTTTACAAAGGCTGTTGACTAAGACTAAAGCTGTTGACAAAGGCTTTGGTTCGGTTTTTAATTTAATTTAAAATTCATTTATTGAATCAATATTCTCATTAATTTTTCTAGTCTTAGTCTTCGTCTTAGTCATAGCCTTAGTCTTCGTCTTTGTCTTCGTCTTTGTCTTCGTCTAAGTCTTTGTCTTCGTCTTAGTCTTAATCCATCTTCACTTCCTTAATCCGCTCCACATTCTCCAAAAACCACTGATAGGTCTTTGCAATCCCTGCATCCAACTCCGTAGTATAACGCCAACCCACTCCCTTCATCTTAGAAACATCCATCAATTTACGAGGTGTACCATCAGGTTTGGTGGCGTCCCAAACAATGTCTCCCTGATGTCCTACCGCTTTTTGGATGGTTGCTGCCAAGTGTTTGATGGTGACATCTGTTCCTGAACCCACATTGTACAAATGCTCAGGCAAGGTATTTTCTAAGGCATATACCACGGCTTCCGCCATATCATCCACAAATAAAAACTCACGCATGGGCGTTCCTGAACCCCATAAAGTAACAGGAGCATGGTTATTATTTTTCGCTTCGTGAAACTTACGAATCATGGCAGGCAATACATGCGAAGTATTAAAATCGAAATTATCGTAATACCCATACAAATTAGTGGGCATCAAGCTTAAATAGTCTTTGCCAAACTGTTTGCGAATGGCTTGACAGGCTTTTACCCCGGTAATTTTAGCAATCGCATACCATTCATTGGTAGGCTCTAAAGAATCTGTTAATAAGTATTCCTCTTTCAAGGGTTGAGGCGCAAACTTAGGGTAGATACAAGAGCTTCCTAAAAAAATAAACTTGTCGATACCTGCTTTGAAAGCCCCATCAATCAAGTTATTTTGAATCTGCATATTTTCCATTAAAAATTGGTAAGGAAAATCGTTGTTGGCTAAAATTCCACCAACTCTGGCTGCCGCATCAATCACCGCTTCCGGTCGTTCAGTAGCATAAAAATCGGTAACGGCTTGTTGGTTGCGCAAATCCAGCTCTTTACTCGATTTGCCAATCAGGTTGGTATAGCCTTTTTGCGTTAATGCCCTCCATACGGCAGAGCCTACCATTCCTTTATGCCCTGCAATGTAAATCTTAGTGTTTTTGTTCATACTTTTTCTCTTAAAAAAGCAAACTTTGTATGTTTAAAGATTCAAAAATACTATTTTTTCTTAGTAAGTTGCACGGATTCCTTGTGATAATTTTGTGTAGTACATCAATAAGCAATTGAAGTGAGAATTGACATCTTTCGTTTCAACCACATAATATTTCACATAGTTTTACTACCCTGAACTTGACTTGTCACCCTGAACTCGTCTTGCCCCGAATTTATTTCGGGGTCAGGGTCTTTAGGGTCTTTTCAGGGTCGTTTCAAGGATCAGGGTCCATTCAAGGCCTCCGCTCTCAAGGTCTTAGTCATAGTCTTAGTCTTAGCCTTAGTCTTAGTCTTAGCCTTAGTCTTAGTCTTAGCAATAGTCTTAGCAATAGTCTTACCGATCAAGGTCTTAAAGCTTTTGATCTTGGGGAGTTTGAATATACAGATTGCTTCGTGCCTCGCAATGACGTGATAGGTAGCAACAAGTACGGGACAGGCTTTCCCGAAGTGTCGGGAACGGACTGGTTGCAATGAGGTTAAAAAAAACTGCTTTCATATTTTTAAATTTGCTATTTTTGAGAATTGGAAGTTTAATCCGATACACCCAATGACATACAAAGAAACCCTGTTTTTTGTTGGTAAATGCTTAACGATTTCGCATGAAGTGGAAAATCGGAATGCCATTGAAAAAATACTGAAAACTGAGACTGTTGACTGGGACGCTGTGGTAAAAGTAAGCACCGCGCATTATGTATTCCCAGCCTTGTATGTGAATTTGCAACGTGCCCATTTTTTACCCTATGTACCCGAAGATTTAGTGGAGTATATGCAACACATCACCAACTTAAATCGGGAACGTAATGAACAAATCATTACACAAGCTAAAGAGCTCAATACGCTGTTGTTGGCAAATGGGATTACCCCCATCTTTTTAAAAGGGACGGGGAATTTGTTGGAGGGATTGTATGCTGATTTGGGGGAGCGTATGGTGGGGGATATTGATTTTATTGTTGAGAAAGAAGACTATCCAAAAGCGATTGCCCTATTGACCGATTTTGGTTATGAACCTGTAACAAAATATAAATATTATTTTCCTTCTTTCAAACATTATCCGCGAATCCAAAAAGAAGGATGCATTGCTGCCGTTGAAATACATAAAGAATTGTTGATTGAAAAATATGCCATGGAATTCAACTATGAGTTCATTAAAAATAATACCCAACAATTTGGTAATATCACAGTAATGAGTTACGCCCACCAATTGTGTTTGAGTATCATTGCCAAACAAATCAATGACAATGGAAGGTTTTATAATGACATCGCATTGCGCAATGCCTATGATGTTTTTTTATTATCAAAAAAAACAGCAGTTTCCGAAGCGTTTAAGGGACTCCAAAAGTTGAATGAACCGCTGCTGAATTATATAGCTTTGTGTTTTGAGGTTTTTGATAAGCCTGACTCTTTACAATACCAAAAAACAGCAACAACTAAGCAATATGTTGCTGATTTTTATCAATTACTGGAAAATGAAACTTTGAGAGTTGCATTTCATAAAAAGATACAGAGAAAACTTTTCATACAAATGCGTTTACAAATTATCTACAAATCTATTTTTGATGCAGCGCATCGTTCGTGGTTGTTGAAAAGGATTAGTGATGGTAATTGGTATCGGGAGAAGTATCAACAGTTGAAGCTTATCCCTCTCCTGAAGTTTCGAGACCTTTCCAATAAATCCCGAAGTCTCGGGAGGAACTAGATATAAAAGTATTTCAAATTGTTTATTTGAAATTTTTCTTTTTGTACTCGGTCATACTCGAACATTATTTATCATCCCAGCTTATACTGATAATTCGGAGACGCAGGAGGAACCTTTTACTGTGTTAAATGGGAGTTCACTCCTAACTTAGGGAAGAAAAGTTTGGGATGAAATATTCGTTAGATTTATAATTAATTTTACCACTGCCTACTGACAACTGTCTACCGTCAACTGTCTACCGTCAACTGACAACTGTCTAAAGTTCCCTCTCCAACTTTTTAAACAATACTATATATCCAGTAATAAATACTATTATAAAGCCCACTAATACCAATAGTTGAGTTGTCATTGGCAATTGATAGGTAAAAAACAACACTATATTCAATACCAATTGAATGCCTGCATAGATAACAGAAACTGTTAGATGGGGTATTTTTTTGACATGTACCAGTTTTTGATAGATATGATGTCTGTGGGGTGCAAAAATACTTTCGTTGGTAAAAAATTTACGATACAATAGTGTACACCCTGCATCTGCCCCATATACAAATATGGCAAGAAACATGAGGGGTGCTTGTAAACGGACAGCCAAATAAACCCCTACAAAATAAATCAACATCCCAATGCTGATGCTGCCAATATCCCCTGCAAAAAAGAGGGCTTTTTTTCGGAAGTTGTAAAAGCCAAAGACACCAATCGCGATGAAAGTATAGAATATGATTTCGTTGTTAACGATGTTTTCTTGTGCATTGATGGCATAAAACCCCACTAAAGAGGCAAAACTATACATCCCCGTTATACCATTGATGCCATCCATAAAATTGAACATATTGACAACACCAATGCCTAACAATAGGAATGATAGGTAGGGTGCAATAGGCGAAAAAGGTAGTGCTACTTCATGCAACAGCAATGCGACTGCCAATAATTGAAAAGGAAACCGGATTTTGGAACTGAGGGTATAGATGTCGTCTAAAAAACTGATGATTGCCAGGGCAATGGTGCCCGCAATGAAATAAGGATATTGAAAATTGTTGCCCAAAAAGAATAAGCCTAAGGCGAACACAAAGACGATACCCCCTCCACGTATGGTAAAGTTGGTATGAGAACTACGTTCGTTGGGTTTGTCAATAATTTGATACTTTTTAGCGAGTTTTAAATAAATACTTCCTAAAAAAAACAAAAGTATAAAAATAAGAGTGTGCTCATATTGAAACAATTTCATAAATAGCTCTTTTATATTTATCTATAATAATATTTTGATCAAAAACATCAATAGCTCTTTTTCTCGCTTCAATTCCCATTTCTAATCTTTTTTCAACATTCATATTTAATAATAATTTCATCTTTTCAGCTAAACTTTTGCTATCTTTTACTTTACAAAGTAAACCTGTGACTCCATCTACTACAACATCTCTACAACCGGGAACATCTGTTGTTATAATAGGTATTGCAACACTAGAGGCTTCAATTAACACTTTAGAAAGACCTTCTCTATAAGAAGGCAAAACTAAACAATCTGCATCTTGAATGTATGGCAAAACATTTTCAGTCTCCCCTAAATATTTTACAATACCATCATTAATCCATTCATTTAAAACTTTTTCAGATACTGCTGTATGATTTAATTTGTAAATTGGCCCTAAAATTAAACCTTCAAAATTTTTATACTCAAGGTTTAAAATTTTTAATGCCTCTATAAATTCTAATATACCTTTATCAAAGATTAATCTTCCTATAAAAATGAATTTAAATTTTAAATTATTGACTTTTTTCTTAGGTATAAATTTTTTTGTATCGACTCCTGACCCACTTATAACTTCACATTTCTTTTCATTTATTAATTTATTTTTAATAAACTCGTTAAGGTCATCTCTATTTTGAAAAAAAATTTTGTCTGCATTTTTCTGAGAAAATTTATAAAGTAATTTAGCTATTCTAGTTGAAAAACTTTTCTTTATAAATAGGGTACCTAGCCCTGAAATGTTATTCACAACAGGTATATTTAGAAACTTTGCTGCTAAAGTACCGTAGATATTAGGTTTAATTGCATTGTGACAAATTATATCAGGTTTGATTTTTTTATATAAAATATAATATTTATAAATTAGAAAAATATCTTTAATTGGATTTTTACTATTATTATTTATATTAATGTTCTCAAAAATAAAATTCTCATTTTCTAAATTAGAAACATATTTATCATTATTTGCAACGGCATAAATAATATGACCATCATTTTGAAGGGATTTTAAGAGGGGTAGTCTGAAGTTGTAAATACTCCATGCTAAATTCGAAGAAAAAACAATTTTCATAAATAATTTAATTTTGCCAAACTGTTCTCTTAATATAATCCGTATAACTTAATATAATTCTAACCATTTTCTCGGAAACATTTGGCATGGAATAATCGGCTACAGAGCGAAAATTTCTTTCTTTACCAATTTTTTGATATTGCAATTGTGTTAATCCTTGTATAATGCGTTCAGGATTTAAACCAACCATCATAACTGATGCTTCTTCCATTGCCTCTGGACGTTCATGTGCATCTCTAATATTTAAGGCTCTAAAATTTAATATTGAAGATTCTTCAGAAATGGTTCCTGAATCTGATAAAACGGCACAGGAACGCATTTGCAAGGCATTGTAATCATTAAAGCCTAATGGTTTTAAAAATTGTACATTTCTATGCATTTGAATTTTTTTTTTATCAATCATATTGCGTGTTCTTGGATGTGTACTTACAATAATCGGATAATCGTATTTTTCAGCAATCAAGTTCAAACTGTTCATCAAACCGTGAAAGTTTTTTTCGCTATTGATATTTTCTTCTCTATGTGACGAAACCACAAAGAATTTTCCTTCTTCTAATCCTAATCTTGTTAAAACATTTGAAGATTCAATGGATGGCAAATAATGATTCAACACCTCAAACATCGGCGAACCTGTTTTAATAATTCTATCGGCAGGCAAACCTTCACGTAATAAATATTCTCGAGCAATGTCGCTGTAAGTCAAATTAATATCGGATACGTGGTCTACTATTTTACGATTGGTTTCTTCAGGTACTCTTTGGTCAAAACATCGGTTTCCTGCTTCCATGTGAAAAATTGGAATATGACGTTTTTTTGCGGGAATGGCACATAAACAACTGTTAGTATCCCCTAACACTAAGAACGCATCGGGCTGTTGCGATTCTAATAATGGATCGATTTTTATTAAAATTTGGCCTACTGTTTCCGTAGCGGTTTTACCAGCTGCATCAAGAAAAAAGTCTGGTTTGCGAATGCCTAAATCATCAAAAAAGATTTGATTTAATTCGTAATCATAATTTTGTCCTGTATGAACTATTATATGTTCTATTGCTGCTGAATGATCTAAAGCCGCCATTACTCGGGATAATCTGATGATTTCTGGACGAGTGCCTACAACGGTCATTACTTTTAATTGTGCTTTCATATTTTATTATATTAAGAACCAAGGCAAAAGTTTTAAAGAGCCAAGGCTAAAGTAGTCAATGTTCTTAGTTCATTTTGTTTATTATTGCTGCTAATATATTTTTAATTTCTTTACTTTCTTGTGTTAAACGATTCAATTCAGTATTATCTGTTTCTCCAATAGCGATTATGATTCTCAACCAATAATTAGATTCTCGAGCTTCTTTCAATGCAATTCGGACCTTATTTTTAAAATCTGCTTTTGAAGAACCAGCTTGAGATTCTTCATAATTCGCACCAACTGATGTTGCCGATTTTCCCAATTGATGTCTAATAATAGAATATTCAGAGTCCTTCGGCAAAGTTTTTATTAATTTTAAAACATCCACACCAAAGTTGAATGTTCTATCCAATAAATCATTTGACTTCATAATTCTCTTTTTTACTTCCACTTGGTACTTTTGACTTTTGCCTTGGCTCTTCTAACTACACATTTTCAAAATAAGTATCTGGATCATTGGAGTCATAAAACTCATTAATCCAAAAATTGGTATATAAAACTTCTTCGCCAATATTTTTTATATTATGGGTGTACCAAATGGGCATATCTACATAAGCAGGTTCCGCACCGTCCAAATAAAAATCCAAAACTTCATCCGTTCCAATTTTTCGCAACTGGATTAAGGCTTTTCCTTTAATAACTGCAAAGCGTTCTATTTTTCTTGTATGATAATGGTTTCCTCTTGTAATTCCTGGAACTGTGGTTGAAAAAGATACTTGTCCACCAACTCCTAAACGAATTACCTCTACAAACGTACCTCTTGGATCTGTATGTTGTGTAAATTTTACTGGGAAATGATTTTTGATATCCATATAACATCGAAATGTATTGAATAAATTCAGCTCGAAAGTAGATGCTATTGTGGGTATTTGTCCTTGGTCTACATAAGTTGTTTTGTAATCTTGAAGCAAAGCTAATAATTCAGAAACTTTGGCTTCGCTTGTATGATTTATGGTATATTTTGATTCATTAATTTTGTCTTGAATCGCTTTGATGATTTCTGAAACTAATTCTCCTACATAAATGAGCTTTAATTGACCGTCTACTTCAATTTTTGGAGTTTCTCCATTCGCAATTTGGTGCGAAAAAGTAGCCACAACTGAGTTGTAATACGGATGTCCGAAAGGTCCAAAAACATTTGGTATTATCATTCCTGTAAAAATTGCACTAGTTTTTTTAGCCCAATTTGCTAATAACTCACGACCTTCTTTTTTAGATTTTCCATACAAATTGTCTCGCTCTTCTTGTAAAGAAGATGAAATCAATACGTGGGCTTTGCTATTGGTGCGTTCTAAAGAAGCAAGAAGCAGTTTTACTAAATGAAGGTTCGTTTTATAAATAACTTCTTGCTCGTTGTGACGATTTAAGGCAGCCAAATGCACAATTACATCACATTTTGAAACAAATGAATCTAATTTTGCCTCATCATCAAAAAAAGAACGCTCAAAAGAGATTCGTTCAAAAACTTCGGGTTGCAACCCTAGCGTATTAAATAAATGCGTTCCTACAAATCCTTTTTGTCCCGTAATTCCAACTTTTAACATACTCTTTCATTTTATATTTTAAAATAATCCGCATCAAAACGGTACTCGTCTTTAATTTCTCCCAACAAATAATCCGCCATAACTAATAATTTCGATTCTGAATCTAGGGACTGGATACTGCTTATGTATCCTTGTGGTATATGCAAAACATCTAGCTGGGCAGCATTCAATATAAAGGTATGAACAATCAAATCCTTCGATGGGCTTTCCCAATCGTCAACCTCGATCAATTTTATTTCAAATCCTCCTTCTACTGCCGAAAACCATCGTTGTTCAATTCTATGTCCTTGCCAGGCACGAACTGTTTCGGAATCTTTATTTTGAATAAAATAAACTCGTTTTACAGGCGAAGCATCAAACTCGTTATTGTAATAGAGCGAACCTCTGAAATCAGAATAAACATTACCTTTTATAACTGCTGGTTTCATTATACTAATAATTGAGTGACATTTTCACCGAAAATTTCTTTTCTAATTAAAGGAAGTGTTGAAATCAATTTCTTCAAGCCTTCAACATCTTGTTGGTCAGAATTATGTGAATGATAATCTTCAATTTGAGCAATTTCTTCCTCTCCTTCAGAAAAATACGCGGCATAATTCAAGTCTCGATTATCTGCTGGAACTCTATAAAAATTGCCCATATCTTCAGCTTTCAACATTTCTTCACGTGTACATAAGGTTTCGTACAATTTTTCACCATGTCGGGTTCCAATAATTTTTATCGGCACCTCTTTACCAGTCAACTCAATTAAAGCTTGCGCTAAATCACCAATGGTACCCGCTGGTGCTTTGTTGACAAATAAATCACCCGGATTGGCATTTTCAAAAGCAAAAAGTACTAAATCTACCGCATCATCAAGTGACATGAAAAAGCGAGACATTTTTGGGTCTGTAATGGTTATAGGTTCCCCTTTTTGAATTTGATTTAAAAATAAAGGAATTACTGAACCCCGAGATGCCATTACATTTCCATAACGAGTGAGACAAACAACAGTATTTTTTAAATTTCTAGCTTCAGCTACAGCTACTTTTTCCATCATTGCTTTTGAAATTCCCATCGCATTGATTGGATAGGCAGCTTTATCGGTTGATAAACAAATTACTTTTTTAACACCATTACTTGCCGCAGCACGAATGACATTTTGGGTTCCTTCGACATTTGTTTTAACAGCTTGCATTGGGAAAAATTCGCAAGAGGGCACTTGCTTTAAAGCAGCTGCATGAAATACATAATCTACCCCACGGGTTGCTGGTTCTACGGAATCATAATCTCTAACATCGCCAATATAATATTTTATTTTATCGGTTTTATATAAGTTCCGCATATCATCTTGTTTTTTTTCATCACGCGAAAAAATACGTATTTCACTAAAAAGCTGTGAATTTAAAAATCGATGTAATACCGCTGTTCCAAAAGAACCTGTTCCTCCTGTTATTAATAATGTTTTGTTTTTAAACATAATTATTTTTATTTGTGTGTAAATTATTAATTAACGAATTTAATACTGTAGGAAAAATAAAAAAGACAGCAAAACCGATAGAGGGTGTGGCATTATTTACAGTAATAACGGTAAAAAATATTAAAAGAATTGAAAGTGAAAAGCCACTAATTACATATTTTGATTCTTTCAAATATCTCTTAATTGGGTAAAAGTATATATATATTTGAAGTAACCCAATAAATAGACCAAACAAAGCAAAAGTATCTAAAATTTGAGAATGTTGTCCAAATCCAGTTATATTTCCATCTAAATTTTTTGTTAATGGACTAGAAATTTTACCAAAAATTGGGTTTTGATAAAAAACATTTAAGCTTTGTTGAAAGACTTCGGTTCTACCTTCAATTGAAACACCTTCATCTCCTGTTAAAAGAAAGGCTTTAATTTCATTTAAGCGATATGATCCCATACTATCTCCCAACAATTCAATCATAAAATCTAAGAAAAATAAAGAAAATGCATTATAAGTAAACGACAAGATGACAAAAAATCCTAAGTATATCAAAAAATAAGAAGACTTAATTTTTTTCACAAAAAAACCCATAAAAAGGCCTAAAAGTAAAAGTAATAAAGCAGTTGAAAAATTGGATAATACAATATTAAATGAGAATAAAATAATCATTATAATAAAAACAAATCTTGATGTTTTTTTTTTAGTTTTTCCTAATACAAAAATTAAGATTGGAATTAATAATACTAAAAAATAAATAAAATCATAACCTCCAATACCTTTTCTTAAATTTTCGACGCCTAAACCTTGACTTACCTTTAATGATCTTGAAATATAAGGATTTACTCTGTAAGCATTTAATGTAATGATACTTGTTAAAAGCACAAAAGGAATTAATAGTTTAATAATAAATAAATTGTCATTGTTTCTTCCTAATAATTTGTTTTTTTCAAAAGCCATAAAAAAAATTGGTATTTGAGATAATTCAAAAAATCTATTACCAATTGTACCATTACCAGATAAATAAGCAATTATAATTGTATAGAAAATGTAGAAATAAATAGCTAAAATATGTTTCGATGGTAATAATAAATAAGTTGGATTTTCAAGAAAAGTAAAAACAAACCATCCTATTATACATAATGCCCAAATAACATTGAAAAAAGATAATGATTTAATAGGCGAAAAAATAGATGAAAGTGCTAGAATAAAAATCATTAGCAAACCTAAAAAGTAAAATATCGATTTTTTGTTTTTATTTATTAAAACTTTTGGCAATTTTTTGAAATTTTGTGATTATTTTTTTAACAAACTTGTGTAAACCAAATCTAACTTTTGCTCAATTTCCATTGACGAAAATTTTTTACCTACCTTATATTTTGCATTTTCACCAAAATATTTCCTTAATGTTTCGTCCGAATAAAGCTTTTCAATTGCACTAATTAATTCATCAACCGAACCTGGTGCAACTAAAATACCATTATAATTATCTTCAACTATTTCTGGGACACCACCTGTATTAGATGCAATGAGAGCTAAACCAGCTTGTGAAGCCTCTAGTAAAGCAACTGATAAAGTTTCATGTAATGTAGGCAATACAAAAATATCACAAGCACTTAAAATTTTATTAATATCTTTTCTAAAACCTAAAAAAATAACACTTTTTTGCTTAGTTTGGGTATGTAGTTTTTTCTTCATAGTTTCGATATAATCTCCATCACCAACTATTAAAAATTTTAAATTACTATGTTCTTTAAAATGCAAAATGGCTTCATCTAATACATTATAGCCTTTATCTGTAGTTATTCTTGCAACTGAAACTATTAGAATATCATTTTCACTAATCTCTAGTTCATTTCTTACATCATTTTTAATAAAAACTTCAGTTGAATTTGGTGGAAAATTATAAATTTGTATACTTTTATTCTTTGCTAGTAACTTAATAACATTTCTTGAGACAACATATTCACTTACTCCAATAACTTTTTTTGACAAAACTAACGTTATTGGCTCTAATAAGTATTTCAACAAAACTTTTTTAAAAAAATTAAAATTTATTGCATCTCCTGAAAAACCTCTAACTGTAACTACAGTATTTTTTACACCAGCAATTTTACAAGCTACTGCCATATGAAATCCTGATAATTGCAATCCTGTATAATGAACAATATCTGGGTTAATTCTTTTAATTTGAGTAATTAAATCTCTAATCCGTGTGATACTAATACCAGTACCCATTTCCGTTTTATAATTAATAGTTCTAAATTCATATTTATCTACAAGATTTGATTGAATTGTTCTTGTAGTACTAGTATATGGCCCCCCACCAACACCTGTTGTTGACAAATCCATTGAAATTATCGGTTTACTTTTTACCATTATTTTTGTTCAATTGAAATTTGAAATCACTTTTTATAATTGAAATACTTTTTAAGTTCTCTATCTTTAAACTTCCCTTTTAAATGGCCTAAATGAATAGAATTCTTTTGAATTTGTTCAAAATATTCTTCTGTTGTCTTAATTACTTTTGCAGGAACACCTCCTACAATTACCTTTGATGGCACATCTTTTGTTACAATTGAACCTGCAGCTATGATGGAGTTTTCGCCAATAGTTACACCAGGTAAAATAACACTTCTTACTCCGATATAAACATTATCTGAAACCACTATTGGGGCTGTAATTTCAAGATTAGGTACTTTGTCTCTGAACAATAATGTACCTCCATCATGGGTTATGAATAACACATCAGTGGTTATATGAACATTATTACCTAAAGTAATAAGCCAAGGTTCACTACCAAACATTTTGCTTGGATTTCCGTAGATTTGGATTTTTTCACCCATGTTTACACCAATCCATCTAGCATACCCAACATGGCTAATCATTGCGTAGATACCTCCAAATGTTTTCATAAATATCTTAGAACAAATTCTCTCTAAAGTGTAATAAAAATTCATTTTTTAAATTTAAATATTTAATGTAAACTATTTAATAATTTCTGAATCTCAAAAATATAATTTTCGTAATGAAATTTTTTATCATTAAAACACTTTTCTTTCATTTTATTTATTCTTTCAAAAGGAAAAGATAAAACCTCAAATAAAGTTTCTTCAAAATTAATTTGATTATTTAAATTTATTATTCTACCATAATTTTCATTAACAAAGTACTCTGATAAATTACTTGAATCATTCGTTATAACTGGTGTACCGCTAGTTATTGCCTCTACAAACTTTGTAGGAAATCCAGCTTTATTTATTATATTATCTTCCCTTAAAAAAATTGAAAAACAAGCTTTTTGGACTCTACAAACTGCTTCTAAATGGGGTACTCTTCCAAGAAAAATAATATCATCTTTAATATTTTCGGGAATTTTATAAGATTTAAAGTTTGTCTTAAACTGATCATAAGAAATACCAATTATTATTAATTGAAACTTTCTATTCAACCGATTTTTGACAATAGAAAGAACATCAATAATGCTGTCTAATTTATCTTTATTACCATTACCTGGTGATCCTGCATAGACTATTTCTAATTCTTTAGCATTTATTAAATTACCCCATTTTTTATCTTTACAATCCACAAGTGGAGGTAGAAAAATCACATTCTCCATCTTAGAATTATAATAATCAAATAAAAACCTACTAATTGCTATTAAACCATCCAATTTATTATGTATATGTTTCATTCTATAAAAAGTATCAACATATTTTAATATGGATCGAAGTGAAAAATTATTCAAGTCTAATGCCCACTCTGTACAATCACTAACTATATTTATATCTTTACTTTTGGTGTAATTCAATAATCTTTGAAGTGCAAAAGATGGATAATTATAAGCAATTATTGAATGTATATTTTTTGAACCTAATTTTTCAATTAGTTTTTTAACATTCCGGATTGAAGTTAAATGATAAATCCAACTACTTAATCCTTTAGGATAAGTTTCTTCATATATCTTAAAACCTTGAAACTCTTTGGCTTCTTGCTTATCAATTTTTTTAACAGATTCATAAGATTTACCTAAAAAAACAACATCGAAACCAACTTCTCTAATTGCTTTTGCATTAGAAACAACGCGTTGAGCTGCAGCATTTCTATCTGGTAAAATAAACCCACCAACATATAAAATTATTTTTCTATTCAAAATAAAATTATTAGAAAGGATTATATCCATTATCAGTATATTTTATTTTACTCCAAAAACAAAAATGTATTATGGCAAGAGTATGTGCTTTTAATATTGTAAAATTTTCTTTTCTTTTAAAAAAATAAAGAATTCTTTTTATTGTCATCCTTAACAACCATTGCCTAAAGAATTTTTTTGATTCATTTTTAGTAAAATGAAGTTTTGCAATTTTAAGTGTTGCAAAAGTAGTCCAATATATAATTCTTGCAGATTTTTTATTGCCATTAGTTGTTGTGATACCACCTTTATGCCAAATTTTAGCTTTAGGGGAATAGATGAGTCTATATCCTTTTTTCTGAGCTTTAATAGCATAATCTGTTTGCTCTCCATAAAGATAAAAGTAATCAGAATAGTAACCAATATCTTTAAAAATCTTTCTTGGGATAACCCACATAATATCATCTGTCATTGCCATTTCCATTTCTGTATCAAATTGACCTACATCTTTCTCTCTTCGATTCTTTATAGGCGATTTGTAATCTAGAATTCCTTTCCTATCGCTATAAACATTTCCAATATATTGTAAGGTATCTTTTTCATCATAATTATAAACTTTACCAGATACAATAGCATTACCATTATGCTTTTCAGCGGTAATAATTAATTCTTTAATTGCATTTTCATCAATCAAAGTATCATTATTCATAATTAAAAAATATTCAAAATCTTTTTCACTTGCTTTTAAAAGACCATGATTTATACCACCTACATACCCTATATTTTCTTCTAATCGAGAAATAATAAGTCGATTATCATTTGGAAGTTCATTTTCTAATTTTGTAAAATTTTCTTGTGAAGACCCATTATCAACTAATAAAACTTCGAAGTTTAAGTAAGTTGATTTTAAAAGAGAATTAATACAATCTTTAGTGTAATCTTTTTGATTGTAATTCAATGTTATTACACATACTTTGGGAACAGATAAATTTATTTTCATTATTTAGTTTTTATTTTTTTTACACTTAATTTTTTTTTTATAAATAATTGTTCCTCTTTCTTTAAAACGAAGTATGAGCAAATCAATAATAAAGGACCTAAAAGAGTATTAATCTCAAAGTTTTCAAAAGATATATTCATTAACATTATTAGAATTACTGAACTTACTAATGTGAATAACATCAAAATTATATTTTCTCTAGTAATTCTATATTCCATTTTAATATTTGCATAAACAATATAAATCCAAAAGAAAACAAAAGGACTTATTATATGTTTAAGCATCCAGCCATAAAGTCCAAAATTTGTTACAAAATAATAAGTAACTAACATGTCTAAAGAAAAGTATAAAATTTGAAAAAAACCGTGTTGCTTAATTCTCCCTGTTGGAGTCATTGCTTGTGTAAATCCATACCACCAAACATAAAACAAAAGACCCAAAAAATGGTATGGTAAAAATTTAGCAGCTAATACAAACTCTTTAGTGTAAAATATTGAGATTATAAATTCTTTATATGGAATACCAATAAACAATAAAGGAATTATAACCAATGTACCTAACCTAAGTGCATCATTTAAAAGACCTGTTATTTGAGCATTATTCTTTAATTCACAAAATCTTGGGTATAAATAAGTTGATAATGCAGGTAATAAAAATCCTGTAATCATGCTTCCCCACATTATTATGGGTGCGTATAATCCTAATTTATCAATTCCTAACTGAGAAACAACAATAGATCGACAAATAAATTCACTAAAAATAGCATATGTACCAACAATTATTCCAAAACCAGAAAAATAAAATAATTCTTTTACAAAATCAGTTCTAAAGGATGCTTTAAAAATACTATTTAAGTTAATACCCAGTTTATTAAAATATAGTTTGTTAGCAATAAATAAATGTAATATTAAATCAACTATATATGATATTGGTATATAAGCAACAGCACCATCTAATTTGTAAAAATAAATTAATGGAACTGCAATTACTAAATTTGTAAAAACAATAGTTATTCTTATTCTAGAAATTAACTTAATATCACGAAAACCTTTTAATATTGCAAAAGGGATACTTGTAATTATTAAAAATGGAAAGGTAAAAATTGCAATAAAAAAATAAGAGATAAATTCTTTTTCACCAAATACATGAATTGTTAAATCAGATGAAAATATTGACAAAAAAGTAATACTAATTAAAGAAAATGAAGAAACTAATATGATATAAGATTTAAATGCTGATGAAATGATTTCTTTTACATCCTTTTCATACTTATTTTCCGCTATTTGTTTTACAACAGCTTCTACCATGCTTAAAGTTGTAAACTGTGACATTTTTTGGGTTAAAAAAGTTAATTGATTAATAATACCAATTCCTGTAGTACCCAGTAATAACGCACTAATTTTAGTAGTTACCATACCTGCTGAAAATTGTGCAAATCTAGTAACCATCATAAAACTTGTACCTTTTAATAACTCTCTAAATTCCATTTATTTTTTTAATTTCTTTGGCAGGTATTCCACCAACAATTGTAAATGATTTTACATTTTTATTTATTAACGCGTTTGAAGCAATAAAAGCAGAGTCTTCAATTATTACACCCATTAAAATTGTACAATTTGCACCTATATAAACATTATCGTTAATTATAATAGGTAATTTCTTAGCTGGGTAATAATAACTCAAAGATGAATTAGTCATATCAAGATGTGTTATAAATGTATTTTGCATACCAATTACTACATTATTTCCTATTAAAACTTCTTCTCTTAGATCAAAAAAACAATTTTTACCTATATGACAATTATTACCAATTTTTAAATTTGAAAAATTTTTTGCATTATGTAGCGTAATACCTGATTGAATAACACTATTTTTACCTATGGTAGCGCCTTTGATTTTTAAAATAAAAATAATAGATGATTGTGAAATAATCTTCAAATAGTTATTTGAATTTTCAGAACCAAAAAAAAGTTCTCGAAACAAAAAAATAAATAAACAGAAAGAAATATTTATAGGTAGAAATATATACTTTCTTAATCTCCTCCAACCACCAAAAAAAATTCTTTTTAAGAGCATTGTTTATCTTAAGTAGTTTATTATTTTACTTGTGATAAAAAGGATATCTTCTTGCTTGAGATCTGGATGTAATGGCAAAGTAATTAATTCATGTTGAAGTTTTTCAGTTACTTTGAGAGAAATATTATCAATTTTAAATTTTGTCAATAGATGGTTTGGGTAATAATGGAAGCCAGTTGGTATATTTTCTTCTTCTAAAATTTTTTTTAGGTCATTTCTTTTACTTTCAACTACTTGAATTGTAAATATGTGTGGTACAATATCATCATAATTATGATTCAAAATTTTAATATTTGGATTATCTTTAAATTGTTTTTGATATAATTTTGCAATATTTTGTCTTTTTTCTTTAAAATATTGAAACTTTTTAAGCTGTTCCACCCCTATAGCTGCCATAATATTACTCATATGAAATCTCCAACCTTGAAATTCAACATCAAATTCCCAACTTCTTTTTCCAGCAAATCTGTTTTCAGTATCTTTTTTAACACCAAGTAACCTAGCATCTTTAATTTTTTTAATAACATTAATATCATTTGTTAAAATAGCGCCTCCCTCTCCACTTGTAATATTTTTAATACCATCGAAACTAAAGCAACAAATATCACCAAATGAACCTATCAATTTATTTTTGTAAATTGTGCCAAATGCATGAGCCGCATCTTCTATTACCCTAATATTATGAAATTTAGCAAATTCATAAACAGCATTTAAATCCCCTACACCACCTCCATAATGGACTGGTAAAATAGCTTTCGTTTTAGAAGTAATCTTACTTTTTGCATCTTCCAAATCTATGGTAATTGAATTAGGATAAACATCACAAGAAATTGGAATAGCACCAGTAGCTGAAATTGCCTGAAAAGTTGCAACATATGTTAGTGACTGTACTAAAATCTCATCGCCATAACCCACACCAATAGCTTGTAGGGCTAAATGAATTGCAGAGGTACCAGTATTCACACAAATAGCAGGTGTATTAAAATGAGCCGATAATAAATCTTCAAACTCTTTAACATTCTCACCCATTCCTAAATACTCATTTTCTAAAACTTTTGTTACAGCATTAATTTCTTCAATGCCAATGACAGATTTTGATAGTTTTAACATTTTATTTACCAAGATATATTATTAAAAGTATTGATTGGGATATTTTCTTGTTCATTTGGATCGTGTTCTATATCTGAAATATTATTTAATAAATTAACATCTTCAGACAAACCTTTAAACCCATACCAAATTCCTGGCGGTATAGTAATCCTTTTATAATTATTAGAACCCAAAATAATTGTAAATTTTTCTCCCTTTGTTGAAGAATTATCTCTAAAATCAATTAAAATAAACTTTACCATACCAATCGGAACGACAATATTACAAACCATTTTTAGGTGCCTTTTCCAAGCTTTTATTTCATTAAATTTAATGAACGAAAAATAACTTTCTCCAAAGCCTTGAAAACTAAACTCGCTTCTTTTCATGAAATGATAAATATCTCCTTTCTCATGGTAAATTTGCTTTAAATCTGATACAATAACCCCTTGAATATTTGAAATCATATTTTAAAAAAGATTTTTTTTAAATATTTCTTCATATTCTTGAATTTGATTCATAGTAAACTCTAGAATGTCAATATTATTCCTATAAAAGTTAAAATACCATTCACCTGTAAAACGAATGGTTTCCTGATACTGTAAGCTAGACTGCCATTTTAGATAAGCTAATGCTTTATCGCAATTTAGTTTTAGCAGACTTGCTTCATGAAAAGGAATATTTTCAGTAATATTAAAAGTTTCAGTAACCATTGGAGCCCATAACTTACTTAAGTCTTCTATAAGTTCTTGCACAGTTCTATTCTGCTCTGACTTTGGTCCAAAATTAAAACTTTCTCCATTTAAAGTGTCATTCTTATAAAGGGTCATTCCTAATTTCAAATAGCCACTCAATGGTTCTAAGACGTGTTGCCAAGGTCTTGTTGAATTTGGACTTCTAATCTCAACAGACTTTCCTTCACTCCAAGCTAACATGCAATCTACAACAATTCTGTCTTTTGCCCAGTCTCCACCTCCAATGACATTCCCCGCTCTTCCTATCCCTAACTTAACATTACAACTATCCTTATTAAAAAATGAATTAAAATAAGATTTAATTATTAATTCTGCTGCTCCTTTTGATCCACTATAAATATCTTTTCCCCCCATGAAATCGTTTTCCTTATATCCCCAAATTTGCTCTATATTATCATAAGCCTTATCACTAGTAATAATTATAGCTGTACATTTATGATTAGAAATACGTAAAGCTTCAAGTATATTTGCGGTACCCATAACATTAGATGAAATAGTTTCTAATGGATTCAAATATGATAGTGAAACTATCGGTTGAGCAGCAAGGTGAAACACAAAATCAGGACGTTCAGCTTTTATAACCTCTATCAAAGCTGATAAATCTCTTACGTCTTTTAAATAATGAGTGATTTTACTCTGTAAATCTAATTCACGAAACATTGATGGATTCGTAGGTATATCTTTTGAAAAACCTATAACCTCAGCGCCTAGTTTTAAAAGCCAACATACTAACCAACTACCTTTAAAACCTGTATGTCCAGTAACAAGGACTTTTTTTCTATAATATATATTTTCAAACATCTATTCCCAAATTTTCCATGGAGCGCTGTTATTATGCCACATGTCGTTTAACTTTATTTTATCTCTTAATGTATCCATTGGCATCCAAAAACTATTGTGCTTATATGTATACAATTGTCCGCTATTTGCTAAATTTTTTAAAGGAGATTGTTCAAAAATAGTTTCATCTCCTTCATTAATAAAATCAAAAACCTCAGGCTCACACACAAAAAAACCAGCATTAATCCAGCTTCCATCTCCTTTTGGTTTTTCTTTAAAATCAATAATCTTATTATTTTTTGCAATTTCTAAAGCTCCAAATCTTCCATCTGGCTGAGAAGAGGTCATAGTAATTATTTTACCATGTGATTTGTGGAAATTAATTAGTTCATTGATATTAATATTCGATACACCATCTCCGTATGTTAACAAAAAAGGTTCTCCATTTAAAAACCTTTCAACCCTTTTAATTCGCCCACCAGTCATTGTATTTAAACCTGTATCTAATAATGTAACTTTCCACGGTTCACTGGTATTATTTAAAATTTCAATTTTATTATTTTTTAAATCAATAGTAACATCACTTTGATGCATAAAATAATTCGCAAAATATTCTTTTATATAATATCCCTTATAACCAAGCAAAATTACAAAATCATTAAAACCATAGTAGGAATAAATTTTCATAATATGCCATAAGATTGGTTTCCCTCCAATTTCAACCATTGGCTTAGGTTTTAAATCTGTTTCTTCACTTAGTCGGGTTCCATAACCTCCAGCTAAAATTAATACTTTCATATCCAAAAATTTAATTTAAAGTTTACCATCAACATTATTTTTTAACATACCTTTAATATCATAGATTACACTTTTTTGATTTATGAGTGAATCAAATTTAAAGTTAAAAAACTCTTTATGAGCTACACCAATTATTATACTATCAAATTTAATAATTGTGAGAGACTTAGAGTCTAATTTATTATGACATATTAGACCATATTCGTCCATTACTTCCTTGGGATTAGCCCAAGGATCATAAATGGTTACATTAATACCATAATCATCTAAAGCTGATACCACATCCACAATTTTGGTATTGCGTACATCAGGACAATTTTCTTTAAAGGTGATGCCCAACATTAATAAATTGGCACCATTTACTGTAATGCCTTTTTTGATCATCAATTTCACTACTTGCGAGGCTACATATTCTCCCATAGAATCATTCATACGTCTTCCTGCCAAAATAATTTCGGGATGGTAGCCTAATTCTTGAGCTTTTTGTGCCAAATAATAAGGATCAACCCCTATACAATGGCCACCAACCAAGCCTGGTTTAAAGGGTAAAAAATTCCATTTGGTACCAGCAGCTTCCAAGACAGCATGGGTATCAATATCCATCAAATTGAAAATCTTCGCCAATTCGTTTACAAAGGCAATGTTGATGTCGCGTTGTGAATTTTCGATTACTTTTGCCGCTTCTGCCACTTTAATCGTAGGTGCCAAATGCGTTCCTGCTATAATGATACTTTTGTATAAAGTATCTACTTTTTTCCCTATTTCAGTTGTTGAGCCTGCGGTAACTTTGAGTATTTTTTCCACCGTATGCTCTTTGTCGCCTGGGTTGATGCGTTCTGGTGAATACCCCGCAAAAAAATCTACATTGAATTGTAATCCAGAAACTTTTTCTAGTACTGGAATACATTCTTCCTCTGTTGCACCCGGATACACCGTAGATTCATAAATAACAATATCTCCTTTTTTTAAAACTTTCCCAACCGTTTCACTAGCCTTGTACAATGGCGTTAAATCGGGACGGTTGTTTTTATCAACGGGTGTCGGTACAGTTACTATATATATGTTGGCTTCTTGAATGTCTGATAAATCAGAAGAGCAATAGAGACCATTTTGAGATCCTGAAACGAGTTCAGGATGACAAAGAAATGGATTCTCATTTACCAAAACCGCTTGTAAAATATCGTCTGCAACCTCCAATGTAAGGTCTTTACCTTGATTTAGCTCTTCAATTCGTTTTTTGTTGATATCAAAACCAACTACGGGATATTTGGTAGCAAAAAGTCTTGCTAAAGGAAGGCCTACATAGCCGAGACCTATAATGGCAATTTTGTTCATGTTTTTGTTGTTTGTTATTCGTTTTTCGTTTTTCATTGAACGATAAACGGTTTTATTATTTTAAATTCTCCCAATACCAAGAGACAGCTTCTTTGATTCCTTGAGCTATGGAAAATTTTGGATTGTAACCCAAATTCGCTTTGGCTTTTTGAATACTGGCTAAAGAATGAGGGATGTCTCCTGCTCTGTTAGGACCATGTACTACTTTTACCTCAGCAATTTTAGGATCAAAATGTGCTAAATTGTCTTTTAGTAATTGTACTAATTGTTTAAGCGTTGTTCTGTCGCCATAAGCTGTATTATACACTGTATTTACAGCACCTGGATTTCTAGTTGATATAGCCAATTCATTCATTTGAATGACATTGTCTATATAGGTAAAATCTCGGGAGTAATTTCCATCACCATTGATTACAGGTGATTCGTGATTCATGAATTTTTTTACAAATAAAGGAATAACCGCAGCATAGGCTCCGTTAGGGTCTTGTCTTCGTCCAAAGACATTGAAATACCGCAAACCTATTGTTTCTATCCCATAGCTTTTGCTAAAAATATCGGCATACAATTCGTTCACATATTTGGTAATGGCATAAGGCGATAAGGGTTTTCCTATGACTTCTTCTACTTTTGGTAAATTTTCTGAATCCCCATAGGTAGAGGAGCTTGCCGCATAAATGAATCTTTTTACATTAGCATCTTTAGCTGCTACCAACATGTTTAAAAAACCCGATACATTAACTTCATTTGAGGTTATGGGGTCTTTTAAGGAACGTGGTACTGACCCTAAGGCTGCTTGATGCAATACATAGTCAACCCCATTTACTGCAAGCTTACAAGTTTCCAAATTTCTGATATCGCCTTCGATGAATGTAAAATTTGAATTTTCTAAAAATGGGGCGATATTATGTTTATGCCCTGTAGCAAAATTATCTAAACATACTATTTGATGTCCTTTCGCCAAAAAATGCTCACATAAATTGGAGCCTATAAAGCCAGCACCACCTGTTATCAGTATTTTATAGTTGTTATTCATTTTTACAAGTGAATTAAAAAAATAGAATTATTTGTAACTAAAGTTCTTTGTATTAAAAGATTGCTTATATTTTATTATTTTTTCTTTTGATTTTCTATTAAAACACCACTATTTGATAGCCTTTTTATTTGTGTACAACTAATTTAAACCCTAAGCTATCTAATATCAACACAATTTTATTTGCTTGTTGTTCTTGAAAGGTTGCTAGTTGACCTTTAAAAACACCTTGTTCTATAGTTATTTTACTTCCTGGCACCAAACTGCTTACCCTAATTTCTTGGTACTCCTGTTGCAACAATTCTCTGATGGCCGTTATTTCAGCTTCTTTTATAACAGCTGGCTTTCCCAACCAAAATAAGTACCTTACAACTCCGGGAATGGCAAAAACAAGTGGTCTGTCTTTTTCATTTAACTTTACAAAAACATAGGAATTGAAGAGCGGTTGGGTTACTTTTTTTTTACGGTCACTCCATTGCTTAACTACTGTTATGGTGGGGCAGTAGGCTTCTATTCCTATTGCCTGCAGTTTTTGGGCTACTTTTATTTCGTTAAGAGGTTTTGTATATATTGCGAACCAGTTCAATGTTTTATTTTTTTTAACCGCTAATTTTAACGCTTTGCTTACCGCTACGTTTACCGCAGAGGGTTCGCAAAGGGGTCAAAGTTTACTTATTTCTTTGCGTTTCTTGGTGTCTTTGCGGTTTTATTTTTTTACGGCTTCGCCTTGTGAGTCCCATGTTGATGGGTCACAGCGAATACCTCGCGAGAGCTAATCTGTACTATTTTTGAAATACTAACAAACCTTTACCTTCAAATAAAAAGGTTGTATGTATCACTATTTTTTTATTCAATTCAGAAGCAACTTTTCGCTCTAAATTATCGAGATACGCTTCGTTTAAATTGACACCTTCCACAACCACCTCTATGATTCCACTATCTATACCATTGGCATAATCACCAATTAGGTATATTTTGCTTACTGCACCGAGACGTTCAAATACGCGCTCAACAATTACATCTATGCCTACATGCTTTCGAACCATTTGCTGTAGAATATGAAATAACGGGTGGACTGTATTGGCTTTGTATATAATTTTGGATGCTATTTCTTCTTTTTGTAAAAAACCTGCTTCGGTTAAATTATTCAATTCCTTTCTAATCGCATTGGTGTTTTCTTCCATTTCTGCTGCCAAACCTCTCAAATACCCAGTATTGGCTACATTGATAAAAAACTTTATCAACAACCTTAATCGTGTCTTGGATGTAATTATTGTATTTAGCATTTTTTTAATTGAGTAACAAAAGTACTCAATAATTTTATATTAACCCAAAAAATCTTCTTGACTTTTGATTTTATTACCAACACTTACTCTACAGTTACTGATTTCGCCAAATTACGAGGCTGATCTACGTTTTTCCCCAACAATACCGCCATATGATAGGACAGGAGTTGTAAAGGAATGGTGGTTAGTAATGGCGTTAACCATTCCAAGGTTTCAGGAACTTCAATCACATGGTCGGCCATTTCTTTAACCACTACATCTCCTTTGGTAACAATGGCGATGATTTTTCCTTTGCGGGATTTGATTTCTTGGATATTGCTCACAGTCTTCTCATAATGCCCTTTGTTGATGGCAATGACAATAACCGGCATGTTTTCATCGATGAGGGCAATGGGCCCGTGTTTCATTTCTGCAGCGGGATAGCCCTCGGCGTGAATGTACGAAATTTCTTTCAATTTCAGAGCGCCTTCTAGCGCTACTGGGAAATTAACCCCTCGACCCAAAAACAAACAGTTGGTGGCGTGGGCATAGGATTGAGCGATTTCTTTGATAGCATCACTTACTTGTAATACCTCCACAACTTTTTCAGGAATGCGTTCTAATTCGTGCACCAACTCGTTGAATTCTGTCTTCGTCAAACTTCCTTTTTCTTTGGCCAAATGCAAAGCAACTAGCGTAAGAATGGTAATTTGTGTGGTAAATGCTTTGGTAGAGGCCACCCCAATTTCGGGTCCTGCGTGGGTATAGGCTCCCGCATGGGTTTCGCGTGCAATGGAAGAGCCCACCACATTACACACACCATATACCAAAGCGCCTTGTTCTTTTGCCAATTTGATGGCGGCTAAGGTATCGGCCGTTTCGCCGGATTGAGAAATGGCAATTACCACATCTTTGGGGGTGATGATGGGATTGCGGTATTTGAATTCCGAGGCATATTCAACCTCTACAGGAATGCGTGTCAACTCTTCAATGATGTATTCTGCTACTAAGCCCGCATGCCACGAAGTGCCACAAGCTACAATGATGATGCGTTTTGCCTCTAAAAATTGGGATAGGTTGTTTTGCACCCCTTCCATTTTGATCATTTCGAGCGCCGGTAATAAACGGCCACGAAAAGCATTAGTAATGGCGTTCGGCTGCTCAAAAATTTCTTTGAGCATAAAATGTTCATAGCCTCCTTTTTCAATTTGCTCTAAACTTAGTTCCAATTCATGAATGTCGTATTCAGAAACAGCATCGTCCTTGATCCAACGCAACCTTGGTGCTTCTCCTTTGATTAAAATCGCCATTTGATGGTCTTCTAAATAAATGGCTTGGTTGGTATATTCGATAAAGGGAGAGGCATCACTCGCTACAAAAAACTCGTTGTCTCCGATACCAATTGCCAACGGACTCCCCAGCTTGGCAGCAACCAATTCATCTTGGCGTTTTTTATCAATTACGGCAATGGCAAAGGCACCCACAACTTGGGTGAGGGCAATTTGAACGGCTTTACCCAATTTGCATTGCTGAGTTTTTTGTACATCTTCAATCAAGTTGACCAATACTTCGGTATCGGTATCCGATATAAAATGATAGCCTTTGGCAAGCAATACTTTTTTAATAGACTCGTAATTTTCAATGATGCCATTGTGTATCAATGCCAACTCCCCCGAATTGGAATAATGCGGATGGGCATTGGCATCGGAAGGCACTCCATGGGTTGCCCAACGGGTATGGCCTAGCCCTATGGTTTGGGTAGTGGCATCAAAATTAGTTAGCTGTCTAAGGTCGTGTACCTTACCCTGGGTTTTGAACATTTGAAAATGGGCATTGTCATACAATACCAACCCTGCACTGTCATAGCCACGGTATTCTAAGCGTTGCAATCCTTTTAAAATAATGGATGCCGCTTGCTGTGTTCCTAAGTATCCTACGATTCCACACATATTATTTTTCTAGCTTTTTTTGTTTTCGATTTTCGATGTTCGATTTTCGATGTTCGATGTTCGATGGTCGGTTTTCGATTTTAGGTTATTCTTTTCTTGTTTTTAATGATTTTATCAATGTAAACAACATCATTTTTATTCGAGTACAAATCTCATATAATTCATTATAGGAATCATTAGAAATATAATTTAACTCTTTTGCTAAATATAAATGATAGTTAGTCTCTTCTGGTGATCCTTTAGCAACATATAAAAATTGTATATATTCTTTTTCATACTGTCTCCCTTGACCTTCAATAATATTCGTTGGAATACTACTAGCACTCCTTCTTAATTGACTTGTTAATCCATACATCTCAGAAGAAGGAAAATTTTTTGAAATTTTGTACACATTCAATGTTAGTTGATGTGCTAATTTCCAAAATTCTAATTTACATTCCATTTTATATTCGTTTTTCTATAGTCGATTCTCGTGGGTCGATTCTCGATGGTCGATTCTTCAACTTACTTTCCAATCTGATAATACTCAAACCCCTGCTCCTCTAAATTAAAGGCATTGTACTGATTGCGCCCGTCAAAAATAATGGGGTGTACCAATTGCTGTTTGATTTCGTCGAAATCAGGTGATCGGAATTCTTTCCACTCGGTCAATAACAACAAAGCGGCAGCCTCTTTCAATACCTCGTATTTCGAAGTTACATAATGTACATTCTCTAAATCCTTTAAATAAAAACTTTGGGCTTCGTGCATGGCTTTGGGGTCGTATGCTTGTATGGTTGCCCCTCTTTGTACCAATGCCTTGATGGTATAGATAGCAGGTGCCTCGCGCATGTCGTCGGTACCCGGCTTGAATGCCAAGCCCCACAACCCAAAAGTAAGCCCCGTTAAATCTTCGCCAAAACGGGCAATCACTTTTTCGGCAATACGCAATTTTTGGTGGTTGTTTACCTCTTCTACGGCAGCAATCAATTGGGCATGATAGCCATGCGCCTCAGCAATCTTTTTCAAGGCACTCACATCCTTCGGAAAGCAAGAGCCTCCATAGCCCGCACCAGGATAGATAAAACTATAACCAATACGCGTGTCCGAACCAATACCGATACGTACCTTGTTAGCATCAGCCCCTACGCGTTCGCAAATATTGGCAATCTCGTTCATAAACGAAATTTTGGTCGCCAACATGGTATTGGCAGCATATTTGGTCATTTCCGCAGAACGGATGTCCATGGTAATAAAACGATCGTGGGTTCTAAAAAAAGGCGAATACAATTCTTTCATTTTTTGAAAGGCATAGTCGCTATCCGCACCAATCACCACCCGATCGGGTTTCATAAAATCGTCAATAGCTGCCCCTTCTTTTAAAAACTCTGGGTTAGACACCACGTGAAATTCAATATTCTCTCCACGTTGGTCGAGCGCTGCTTGGATGGTTGCTTGTACTTGATCAGCTGTACCAATCGGCACCGTCGATTTGTCTACCACAATCAGTTTGTGTGTCATCGTTTCTCCAATCGCTTTGGCAACTGCCAACACATTGGAGACATCTGCTGCACCATCTTTACCCATTGGTGTGCCCACAGTTATAAAAAGTATTGCTGCATTTTTTATAGCAGCTGCGAGGTCTGTGGTAAAATGTAGGTTTTTTTGTTGCTTGTTTTTAATCACCAACTGCTCTAATCCGGGCTCAAAAATGGGCAACACTCCCTTTGAAAGTTGCTCAATTTTTTGCGTATTGTTTTCTACACAAACAACATGATTGCCCATTTCAGCAAAACAAACGCCTGCTGTCAATCCCACATACCCACAACCTACAATGACGATATTCAACCTACTTATCTTTTGATTTTAAATTTTCTTTTTCTTGCACTTCTTTGCGCAAACCAGTACTTGAAAAACGGTGTTCGCGCTTGTTAAAATAGAGTTCAATACCTTT
Source organism: Polaribacter gangjinensis (assembly GCF_038024125.1). Classification (NCBI taxonomy): domain Bacteria; kingdom Pseudomonadati; phylum Bacteroidota; class Flavobacteriia; order Flavobacteriales; family Flavobacteriaceae; genus Polaribacter; species Polaribacter gangjinensis. The sequence continues at coordinate 2,691,910 of NZ_CP150662.1, read as the reverse complement.
TTCTTCGCAATATTTACGCCCCGTAAACTGTTTGCTTGCGTACTCTTCGCCAATGATGCGAACATCTATTTTAAAGGCACGCAAAATATCTTCCAAGTCTTGCTCAGTAGCATAGGGTACAATTTCATCCACAAATTTGCAGCCTTTCAGTTGTATATAACGCTCTACCACACTTTGCACCGGGCGGTTTTTTTCAGGACGATCTAAGGTAGGGTCGGTTTGCAATCCACAAATCAAATAATCGCAGTGACGCTTAGCATCTTCCAACATGGTGATGTGCCCTGCATGGAGCAAATCAAACGAACTAAAGGTGATTCCTATTTTCATAATTAGCCTGTAAGCCTATCCCCAACCCTTTCCAAAGGAAAGGGAGCTGGATTCTGATAGTTTTTAATATTTGTTAGTTATAATTAACTTTTTTAACTTTATAATTGTAAGCTTTTTTGATGTAAAAGTTTTCAATTACCTGCTGAACTTCTAATATCTAATATCGTACTTCTAATATCAAACTTTAAACCTTAAACTCATTTCCCCTTCAGCAACCACGACGAAGACTGAATCTTATCTCCCAAACCATCAATCAACTCAATGCCCAATTCGGTGCAAATCGGTGCCTCTGGAATGGAATTGTTATTCTGATCTCCCCCATTGGCAAAACCCAAATCATAAACATCACCGTATGTTTTGTGAATATGCGCAATGCTGGCACACACAGTACGGTCTTGGTCAATAGACAAAAATGCCTTATCAACCGCTTTGATATTTTGTACGATAAACAAACGTTCGTCTTCTTGTTGAAATTCTTTGGAGCCTTTCAAGGCACGTTGGTGGTCACTATTTACGATGACAAATAATTCATCAGCAAGTGCTTTGGCATTGTTAAAGTATTCGATATGCCCTTTGTGAATAGGATTGAAGTATCCCGAGACAATGATTGCCTTTTTCTTCATCTTCTTTTTTTCTTTTGTGCAAATATAGGTTTATTTGTACAAATACAAAATTAAAGACCATTTTAACCCTACTTTTTTACGCGAACGTTTTAGTAGTTTGGTAACCAGTTATGCATTTATGAAGACACTTATGTAGCTAAAATGCATAGTTATTCTTTTAATTACCAGTTTGTTTTGGGTGTTTTTGGTTGGTGGGTTAATTGGTTAAACAACTAAGGCTAAAGACGAAGACTAAAAGGCTCCTGTTGATTGAACTGGTTATCTGGTTAACTGGTTATTTGGTTAAACAACTTAAAACTAAACACTAACCTCTAACCTCTAACTTCTAATATCTAACTTCTAACCTCTAACCTCTAACTTCTAATATCTAACTTCTAACCCCAAAACCCTTAAACAATACAAACTCTTAAACTTTTAAACGTTTCTGTGGTTTCTATGGTTTATGTTGTTTAGTTGGTTAGATGATTATTTATTTTTTATTGTTAATATTTATTGATTCCACTAAGGAGTTAACTGAACTTCTAATATCTAACTTCTAATATCTAACTTCTAATATCTAACTTCTAATATCTAACCTCTAATATCTAACCTCTAACTTCTAACCCCAAAACCCTTAAACAATACAAACTCTTAAACTTTTAAACGTTTCTGTTGTTTCTATGGTTTGTGTTGTTTAGTTGGTTATCTGGTTATTTGGTTAAACAACCTCTAATTTCGTCATTGCGAGGCACAGCTCGTCCCGAACATTCTTAAAATCGTTCCCGAGACTTCGGGATTTCGAGAAAGCAATCTGTAAGTTAAATCGTCATTGCGAGCGAGGCACGAGCGTGGCAATCTCATCATTAAAACTCCCCTCTTTCCCGTTCCCGACACTTCGGGACAGCCAATCCCGTCATTGAGAGGTACAGCCCGTCCCAAACATTCTTAAAATCGTCATTGCGAGCGAGGCACGAGCGCGGCAATCTGCTAATTCAAACTCCCCTCTTTCCCGTTCCCGAGACTTCGGGATTTCGAGAAAGCAATCTGTAAGTTAAATCGTCATTGCGAGCGAGGCACGAGCGTGGCAATCTGCTAATTCAAACTCCCCTCTTTCCCGTTCCCGACACCTCGGGACAGCCAATCCCGTCATTGAGAGGTACAGCCCGTCCCGAACATTCTTAAAATCGTCATTGCGAACGACGAAGGAGTAGCTTGTCCCGACACCTCGGGAAAGCAACCTGTAAGTTAAAACGTCATTGCGAAGGAGGAACGACTGAAGCAATCTGTAAGTTAAAAATTCCCTAATACTCAAAATGCACTAAATTTCAACAAACAGATTGCTTTCCCGCATTCTCGGGACAAGCTGTCCTAGCGTCCTCGCAAAGACGTTGTGAATCCAAACCAAAATCACTACATTTAAAAAATGAAAAAGTCCTACATCTACTTCCTAACCAACAAAAACAAAACGGTAATCTACATCGGAGTAACCAGTAACCTATTAAAAAGAATATACCAACACAAAAGCAAACAATACAAAGGCTTCACAACAAAATACAACTGTGACCAATTGGTATATTATGAAGAATTCGACGATATCACACAAGCAATAGCCAGAGAAAAACAACTAAAGGCAGGAAATAGAAAAAGAAAAGAATCATTAATAAACCTCGAAAACCCAAATTGGAATGACCTCTCAGAGGGCTGGCTTTTCAACATTTAAATTATCCCATCACTAAACCCCGTCCGTCATCGCACCCAGTCCCGAACATTCTTAAAATCGTTCCCGAGACTTCGGGACAGCCTGTCCCGAACTTGTTTCGGGAAGCGACGCAGGAGAAGCTTGTCCCGACACCTCGGGAAAGCAACCTGTAAGTTAAAACGTCATTGCGAAGGAGGAACGACTGAAGCAAACTGTAAGTTAAAAATTCCCTAATACTCAAAATGCACTAAATTTCAACAAACAGATTGCTTCGTCCTAGCGTCCTCGCAAAGACGTTGTGAATCCAAACCAAAATCACTACATTTAAAAAATGAAAAAGTCCTACATCTACTTCCTAACCAACAAAAACAAAACGGTAATCTACATCGGAGTAACCAGTAACCTATTAAAAAGAATATACCAACACAAAAGCAAACAATACAAAGGCTTCACAACAAAATACAACTGTGACCAATTGGTATATTATGAAGAATTCGACGATATCACACAAGCAATAGCCAGAGAAAAACAACTAAAGGCAGGAAATAGAAAAAGAAAAGAATCATTAATAAACCTCGAAAACCCAAATTGGAATGACCTCTCAGAGGGCTGGCTTTTCAACATTTAAATTATCCCATCACTAAACCCCGTCCGTCATCGCACCCAGTCCCGAACATTCTTAAAATCGTTCCCGAGACTTCGGGACAGCCTGTCCCGAACTTGTTTCGGGAAAAGACGCACGAGAAGCTTGTCCCGACACTTCGAGAAAGCAATCTGTAAGTTAAAACGTCATTGCGAAGGAGGAACGACTGAAGCAATCTGTAAGTTAAAAATTCCCTAATACTCAAAATGCACTAAATTTCAACAAACAGATTGCTTCGTCCTAACGTCCTCGCAAAGACGTCGTAAATATAAAATAATTGTAGTTAATATTACCCCCGTTCTAGTCATTACGAAGGAGGAATGACTGAAGTAATCTGTAACTTCAAGCTCCCCAAGTTTCCGATATATCTTAGCAACCTCATCATTAAAACTCCCCCCGTTCCCGAGACTTCGGGACAGCCCATCCCGTCATTGCGAGGCACAGCTCGTCCCGAGAACTCGGGAACATCATAAATACAAACCAATTACAGTTACCCCCCTTTCCCAGATACAAACTCAAACCGTTCCCAAAACAAGGCAACATCCTTTTCAAGAGGGTCATAATAATGTATCAAATCCCGATAAGTCAAAAAACGCACTTTACGTTCATAAAAATCCAAGATAAGCTTATACTCCTTACGTGCTGTCTCATAGCAAACCTCGCGATACAGAGCAATATCGTGAGGAGTAATTTGAGACAACAAGTGAGGTCGCTTTTTCATGGGTGATGCTTATCGTTCAAAAGCGTATAGGTCTTCAACAGACAATTGATAATAATCCGCAACCTCTTGCAAGCTCAACAAAGCCCAAGGTGCTTTGCCATAAAAAGTCAAAATTTGTTGGTAATACTTCTTACCCGTTTTTCGATGACAGTGTAAAAAAAGAGTCAAATCCTTTTCAAAGACAACAGAGCTAGTAAATACATTCATAATCAAGGTGTTTTAGAATACACCACAAAAATAAAACGCATCAAAAAAAAAGGCAGAAGAAGCCGAATGAGTTTTTACGAAAATAAGCGGAGTTTACTCAGGTAATTTTCTAATCGTTAAAAATCAAAGAGTTACACCAAGCAAGGAAGCTACAATAGCCACAAATTGTTCCCGTTCTGAACTCTTAGAATTCGCAAGCGTTTCTGTTGCCGTAGACAAAGTAAGCGGATACGATTGCAGATTATACCATTCTCTAAAGGGAGCATCTTTAACAAGAATCAACCCCTTTTCGTGCAACAAACGGTACACAAAACTCACACTAACTTTTATACGAAGCCCCTGAGCCAAGGTATTAAACAAATGATAGACTTCATAAGTAGCAAAAATATGGGTGGGATAAGACTTTTCGGCAACTACTTTTTTTTCTGCAAAAGAAAAATAATTTGAAAATTTATCTATAAATGGTTGAAAAATAAAATCACCTTTATTATTGATGTTGTAACGTATGTTTTTAAGAATTGAAAACGATTTAAAAAGCTGTAAAATCCAACGCTTTGAATACAAAACCAATTGAGCTTGTTCATTTTCTTCAAGTAAATCAAACTTCATGGCAACATAAATGTCTCTTAAAATAATTTCACTTTCCCAATCCGTAATATCATTTTCATCAAAACTATTGATATAAGATCTGCATAAGTTTTTACAAACAACAACAAAATATTGATCTAATAGACTGGCAATTAGTTCAATATTTATGTGGGGTAAAATTAAACCATAATTATTTAAGTACCCTAAAAAGTCATCCCCTTTTGTAGGTTCAAATTCAAAATCTACCAATGTATCAATACGTCGAAAAACATTGTAGTATTTCCGTATAAATTGAATATAAAGTTCCGATTCTATTGAATTAAATCTCTCAAATATCTGAAATTCATGAACACAAAAATCAATGATTGGTGATGCAAAAGAATTAACATTTAAACCTGTTTTTAAATTCCCTATAAAATATTTTCTTAATAAAATTTGTAGCGAGACATCCTTTAAATTACCGTAATAATCAATAAAATCAGAAGCCTGATGATAAACATTAGTTTGATAATAAACATATGAAATCATATTTTTTAAAAAAACCTCATAGAGTTGCGTTTCCTGAGAATCTGCTGTAATCCCCTGTAATCGAAATGAAGCCTCTTTCTCAAAAGGATTTTTGGTATAAAAATCAATTTCTATTTTCATAGTTTTTTAATAGCATTTTAAAGACCACAATATAAAAAAATACTTGATTGTAAAAACACCTATTTTTTACTAAAATTCCCCTCCATTGGAGGGGTGGACCGAGATATCGGGACGGGGTGGTATGTTGTAAAGCTGTAATTAGGATGTAAATAAACATAACTGACAACCCAAATTTCCAATGCCAATCCCAAACTTTGAACTTTAAACTTTAAACTTTCAACCTCGTACTTCTAATATTGTACTTTCAACCTCGTACTTCTAACATCGTACTTCTAACCTCGTACTTCTAACATCGTACTTCTAACCTCGTACTTCTAATATTGTACTTTCAACCTCGTACTTCTAACCTCATACTTTCAACCTCGTACTTCTAACATCGTACTTCTAACATCGTACTTCTAATATTGTACTTTCAACCTCGTACTTCTAACATCGTACTTCTAACATCGTACTTCTAACCTCGTACTTCTAACCTCGTACTTCTAATATTGTACTTTCAACCTCGTACTTCTAACCTCGTACTTCTAATATTGTACTTTCAACCTCGTACTTCTAACCTCGTACTTCTAATATTGTACTTCTAATATTGTACTTTCAACCTCGTACTTCTAACCTCGTACTTCTAATATTGTACTTCTAATATTGTACTTTCAACCTCGAACTTCTAACCTCATACTTTCAACCTCGTACTTCTAACATCGTACTTCTAACATCGTACTTCTAATATTGTACTTTCAACCTCGTACTTCTAATATTGTACTTTCAACCTCGTACTTCTAACCTCGTACTTCTAATATTGTACTTTCAACCTCGTACTTCTAACCTCGTACTTCTAATATTGTACTTTCAACCTCGTACTTCTAACCTCGTACTTCTAATATTGTACTTCTAATATTGTACTTTCAACCTCGTACTTCTAACCTCGTACTTCTAATATTGTACTTCTAATATTGTACTTTCAACCTCGAACTTCTAACCTCATACTTTCAACCTCGTACTTCTAACATCGTACTTCTAACATCGTACTTCTAATATTGTACTTTCAACCTCGTACTTCTAATATTGTACTTTCAACCTCGTACTTCTAACCTCGTACTTCTAATATTGTACTTTCAACCTCGTACTTCTAACCTCGTACTTCAAACCAAACCCATCCCCGATACAAAGCCAATACAAAGCCAATGCAAAGCCGATACAAAGTCGATATATTCACTATTGATAAATAAGGAAAAAACGGAAAAAACAGCACAAAAAAGAATACATACCAAAAAGAACACAAGGTTCAAACCCAATACCAAAGAATACACGTTCCAAAAAACAAGCAGCAGTAATATTGCTTCATCATTCGGATTCAATCTTTGCATTCACCAATGCCTTGCTGCAGAAAAGCATCAGAATCAAGACCAGCCCAAATGTGTAAATGAATTAATATTTTAAAATTAAAGTAAAATGGCAGTATTAAAATCGCTATTAAAAATTGAAGGAACCCTAGATGGGATGTCCTTCTACAAGAAGGCTGACGGTGAATATCACGTCAGAGCAAAAAAGGGAATTGATAAAGGCAGAATTCAAAAAGACGATGCCTTTCAAAGAACTCGTGAGAACAATCAGGAATTTGCGGATGTATCCAAAAGCGGCAAGTTACTAAGACGCTCCTTGATTGAAATGCTAGCGGATGTGAAAGACAGATCCAAAAGCACACGCATGTCAAGCGTACTATTCAAAGTCAAAAGTTTTGATATGGGCTCAATTAGGGGCGAGCGCAAAGTGAGTATTGGAATCTTAACAGCAGAGGGCAAAACAGCCTTGTCTAACTTCGAATTCAATAAGAATGCTCCTTTAGACGCAGTATTATTAGCAAAGTATGCATTGAATACGACGACAAATGAAATTACGATCACGGGGTTCAATCCCTACAAGATGTTGGCAGCTCCCGAAGGCGCAACGCATGTAAGATTGGTGGCTGCCCATGCAAAACTCGATTTTGCAACGGAAGAGAGTGATTTGGTATTCAGCAATGAAGAAACACTGCCAATCAATCAAACGGTTACAGACGTTACTTTGAGTTTCACGACACCGGCTGCAGGATCGGGCACTGAAATGCATCTGTTAAAAGTAGAGTTTCTACAAGAATTCAATGCATCACTGTATCCATTAAAGAATGGTACATTCAATGCATTAAAATTGATGAGCGTGCAATAACAAAAAGCACCCAATCACGAAAAGGTCCTCAATCGAGGGCCTTTTTTTTATCAATGAGGTACAACAAAAGCCAACAATGCTTTGTAAAAAAATACTCTTATAAATACGAACAGATGAATCATGCTAATGAACGATTCCCTTGGTCTGGTTTATAAAAAGCTAAGCTGAATCAAAAACCTGTCATTAGGGCTTTATTACAGAGAATGAGTGATGTAGTAACAAGAAGCAGGTCAGAGCTCATCATACAAATAAGAATTGACATCAAAATGAGTTACCTCTAAAAATGGCACTTGGTTTTTATCTTTTTGAGAAAGTATCAACTCCGCAGCAGGTAATTTCCAGTCGATTCCTAAAAAAGGATCATCAAAAGCAATACCTGTATCACATTGCGGCTTAAAGTAATTATCTACTTTGTAGGCAAGCGTTGCCGTTTCACTGAGTGCTACAAATCCGTGTGCAAACCCCTTAGGCACAAATAGCTGTCTCCTGTTTTCACTAGAGAGCTCTACCGCTACATGGTGTCCAAAAGTGGGTGACCCCTTTCGTGCATCTACGGCGACATCCAATACTTTTCCTTGCAATACCCGAACCAACTTGGTTTGCGGAAAAGGGATGCTTTGATAATGCAACCCTCTGAGCACTCCGTAATTGGATTTAGATTCGTTATCTTGGCAAAAATTCACTTTAAACCCTAGGAATTTTTCCAATTGATCTTGCCTAAAAGTTTCCGACAAATACCCTCTTTCGTCATAATGTACCGTTGGTTCAATAATAACCAGATCGTGAATGTTAGTACGTATAAAATTCATATCATCGTATTTTTTTAGCAGCTATTTGCAAAAGGTATTGACCATAGGCATTCTTAGCCAAAGGCGCTGCATGCGCTAATAGCTTCTCTTTGGTAATATAGCCCATAGTGTAGGCAATTTCTTCAATACAAGCCACTTTTAACCCTTGTCTATGCTCTATGGTTTGAATAAAATTGGATGCCTCTAATAAGGATTCGTGCGTACCCGTGTCTAACCAGGCATACCCCCTACCCATCAGTGCCACTTGCAAATTGTGTTGAGCTAAATAGGTTTGATTAACGGTGGTTATTTCCAATTCTCCTCTTTGAGAAGGGGTTACATTTTTGGCAATTTGTACTACAGAATTTGGATAAAAATACAATCCTATCACTGCATAGTTACTTTTAGGCACCCTAGGTTTTTCATCAATACTTATGGCGTTTCCTGCTTCATCAAAATCCACTACCCCATACCTTTCTGGGTCTTGTACATAATACCCAAAAACAGTGGCTTTGCCATTTTTCTCAACATTTTTCTTTGCTTCTCGCAACAAATCAACCAATCCATGTCCATAAAAAATATTGTCTCCCAAAACCAAACAAACAGCATCGTCTCCTATAAAATCTTCGCCTAATATAAAAGCTTGTGCCAATCCATCAGGTGAAGGTTGTACCACATATTCAAAACGCATTCCTAAATCCTCACCAGTACCTAATAATTCTTTAAATCGAGGCAAATCAGTAGGTGTTGAAATGATCAATACCTCACGAATTCCCGCCAACATCAATACCGATAAGGGATAATAAATCATAGGTTTGTCATAGATGGGCAATAATTGTTTGGAAGTTGCTTTTGTTAAAGGGTATAAGCGCGTTCCTGAGCCTCCTGCTAAAATGATTCCTTTCATACTTCCTGATTATATTGTTTTTGGTAATAATGTTGATATGCTCCGTTGATGATATTATGTAACCATGCTTGATTTGCCAAATACCAATCAATCGTCTTTGAAAGTCCTTCTTGGAAGGTAACCGAGGGTTTCCATCCCAATTCTTGACTCAATTTGGTGGCGTCTATGGCATAGCGTAAGTCGTGCCCTGGTCGATCTTTTACATAAGTAATCAATTGTTCGCTTGTTCCTTTTCCGCTGCCTAACTTTTCATCCATTTGTTGGCATAATAATTTTATTAAATCGATGTTTTGCCATTCATTGAATCCGCCAATATTGTAGGTTTCTCTGATTTTTCCTTTATGAAAAATAGTATCAATAGCATTGGCATGATCTATCACATACAACCAATCTCGGGTATATTTGCCATCACCATACACAGGCAACGATTTGTTATGGACGATGTTATTGATGAATAATGGAATGAGTTTTTCAGGAAATTGATTAGGTCCGTAATTATTAGAACAGTTACTAATAACATACGGTAAATTGTATGTTTCTCCGTAAGCCCTCACAAAATGATCGGAACTTGCTTTGCTCGCTGAATAAGGAGAATTAGGGGCATAAGGAGTAGTCTCCGTAAACAGCCCAGTTTCACCTAAAGCACCAAACACCTCATCAGTACTGATGTGATAAAAAAGCTTATGTTGCCAATTGTCCTTCCAGATTACTTTGAATGCGTTTAACAAATTCATTGTCCCTAGAATGTTTGTTTTTGCAAATGCTAAGGGATCAGTAATGGAGCGATCTACATGCGATTCTGCTGCCAAATGAATTACTGCATCAAATTGGTATTTTTTAAATAAGTTTACAACAAACACCTCATCTACAATATCTCCTTTGATAAAAGTATAATTGTGGGCACTTTCAATGTCTTTGATGTTTTCTAAATTGCCTGCATAGGTCAATGCATCCAAATTAAAAATTTGATAATTGGGATACTTTTGTACAAACAATCGGACTACATGAGAGCCTATAAATCCTGCGCCTCCTGTAATTAGTATTTTCATCATTTTAATTTATAAACGCTGTTACAAAACGAAAGCATGCAACGCTAATCCAATTCATTTTTGTTCTTAAGATTTTTCAGCGATTAAAGATATAGCTGTTTTTGATATATGCAATATTCGCCATCCATAGATCTTACAAACTTATCAAAATCTTTCTTATTTGCGACTGCTTGGCTATCTTATTTAGTGGCTATTGGTTATTTGGTTAAACAACTAAGGCCAAAGACGAAGACGAAGACTTAAACGTTTCTATGGTTTCTTTTGTTTCTGTTGTTTAGTTGGTTAGATGATTATTTATTTTTTATTGTTAATATTTATTGATTCCACTAAGGAGTTAACTGAACTTCTAATATCTAACTTCTAATATCTAACTTCTAATATCTAACCCCTAAACAGTTAACCTCTTAAACTCTTAAACTTTTAAAAAACTCCTCAAATCAATAACTTCAATGCCTTGGTATGAAGCTCCCTGATACCTATCGAGTGTGATGACTGTTTTTCTGAAATTGTCTTTAATCCTCATGAGATTTCCAAATTCTCTCTCTATTGTTTTGAGATCATTGATAGTAAGTGCTACTTGCAGATACCATTTTTCACCTCCTTTAGAAGCTACAAAATCAACTTCATGAGAACCTATTACACCGACTTGTACTTGATATCCTAAAAATAGGAGTTGATTATAAACAACATTTTCTATGATTTTCCCACGATCTTCTAAACGATACCCCCAAAGGGCATTTCGTATGCCCAAATTTTCAAAATAATATTTTTCACCTACTTCAAATAATCGTTTTCCAACAATGTCGTAACGAGGAACTCTATGCAGTAAAAAAGCATCGGAAAGGTGCTGTACATATAACTGGACTTGATTAGGAGGCATGTTTGTTTTTTGCGATTTTAAAAAATCACTGATTTTTTTTATCGAAAATATACTCCCAATATTACTGCTTAAAAAAAGTACTAACTGCTCTAAAAAGACTGTGTTTCTGATGGCAAATCGATTGATAATATCTCTGTAAACAATGGTACTATAGATATTTTTTAAGTATTCAAAAGCAATTATTTCCTCTAGTGGCAAATGCTTTAAATAAGGTAACCCTCCGAATTTTAGAAATTTTTCTAGGGTTTCTTGTGTATCCTCGAGGGAATGAAACACTAAAAATTCGGTATAAGACAAACTATACACAGTGATCTCTATAAATCGTCCGCTTAAATTTCCGGCAATGTCTTGAGACAACATATTAGCGTTGCTTCCTGTACAATAGATATCTAAAGTTTCATCGAGCAATAACGAACGTAATGCGCTGTTAAAGTCTGCAATATCTTGAATTTCATCTATAAATACATAAGTTTTACCTGTTTTAGATTGATGCTTTTTTACATAATCATTTAAATCATTCGCCGTTTTAATTGCTGAAAATACTAAATCTTCTTTATTGATGTATAGGATGGTCGCATTTTTTTGTTCAGTATTGATTTGTTGTATCAATTGAAATAGCAGGTAACTTTTACCTACTCTACGTTGACCTGTAAATACCTTAATAATGTTTTTTCCTATGAATGGCAATACCTTATTGATGTAATGTTGCCTTGTAATTAGGTATTTGGGGAAGTTAGTTATTTTAATCATACCTTAAACTTTTTACAAATATATAGTTTATTTTAGATATAACTACAATATCTTTATTTGGTAAAATAACTGAGGCTAAGACTAAAGGCGAAGACGAAAACTAAAAAATAAGGATATATTTTTTATTGTTATTATTTATTAATCCTCCTAGGGAAGGATGGCAGTTAACTGAACTTCTAATATCTAACCTCTAACTTCTATGATTTACTAAAACAAAGCAAAGCGTCTTTCCATAGAAAGGAAAACTATGTGAAATACTATGTGGTTTAAATGTTGGAAACTGATTATTTGGTAAAACAATTATGACGAAGACGAAAACCAAAACAATGACAAAGACGAATACTAAAGAGTAAGGACTCTCAATACACTTCAGAATCTAACTCCCTCCCGAGGCTTCGGGACCAAGGAAAGGGCTGGGGATAGGATTAAACGTGCAAAAACCCATGCTTCTCCCCCAACGAAGTGATGGCTTGATTTCGGATGGCATGTACAATGGCAACTGAGCTCTTGGCTTCGTTTAGACCAAAGCCATTGCCTTTTAAGATTTCTTGATAACTTACCGTGTGCAAATCGGTAAAGCCATTGCTAAACTCTATTTCTTCGCCATTAACAGTGATAGAGCGATAGGTACGTTGCTTTTTTTCTTGAATGTGGGTGGGCAAATCGTTTTCATCAATAGACAAAAACCAGCGAACACGTGCTTTTTCAAATTCTAAATACCCAGCTGCTTTGTGAGGGGCTCTAAGGTGTACCTTATTGTCTTGTACTTCCCCAAATATCCAGGTTAGCATGTCGTAGAAATGCACCCCAATATTGGTGGCAATGCCTCCTGATTTGCTTTCATCGCCTTTCCAAGAAATATCGTACCATTTTCCGCGAGAGGTAATGTAGGTTAAATCTACTTCGTATTTGGTTTGAGTGGGGTTGTTTTGTACCCGCTCTTTCAAAGCAATGATGCTAGGATGCAGGCGCAATTGCAGAATGGTATTGATTTTATTTCCAGTTTCGTTTTCGATGTCTTGCAGCGCATCTACATTCCAAGGATTTAGTACCAACGGTTTTTCGCAGATGGCATCAGCACCACTGCGCAACGCCATTCGGATATGGGCATCGTGCAAATAATTGGGTGTACAAATACTTACATAATCAAGTAAAATACCATTTCTTTTGAGCTTTTCGATGTGACGGTCAAAGCGTTCAAACTCGGTAAAGAAATCGGCATTCGGAAAATAGCTGTCCATAATACCCACACTATCAAATTTATCAAGCGCCGCTAATACGGTATTTTGGGTTTCTTTGATGGCCTGTAAATGTCTGGGGGCTATGTATCCTGCAGCACCTATGATTGCGAAGTTTTTCATTTGTTAATTGATTCGATGTTCGTTTTCCGATGGTCGATGTTTGTTTGTGTTTTATTTTGTTTCTGTGGTTTCTGTTGTTGAAATTCTAAAAATTTAAAACTTTTGTCTTTAGACGGTAGACTGTAGACAGTGGACTGTAGACTGTAGACGGTAGACGGTAGACTGTAGACGGTAGACGGTAGACTGTAGACAGTGGACTGTAGACGGTAGACAGTGGACTGTAGACAGTGGACAGTGGACTGTAGACGGTAGACTGTAGACTGTAGACTGTAGACTTTAAACATTGAACTTTAAACTTTAAACCTTAAACTTTTAACCTTGTACTTTTAACCTTGTACTTTTAACCTTGTACTTTTAACCTTGTACTTTTAACCTTGTACTTTTAACCTTGTACTTTTAACCTTGTACTTTTAACCTTGTACTTTTAACCTCGTACTTTTAACCTTGTACTTTTAACCTCGTACTTTTAACTTTGTACTTTTAACCTCGTACTTTAAACTTTGTACTTTCAACTAAAGACTCTTATCCTTTTCATCCAAAAAATCTTTGATATCATACACCACAGCCTTTTTCTTTTTCAACTTATCCAAATCAATAGTTTTGAATTCATCGTGTGACACTGCCAATACAATGGCATCGTATTTATGAGAGTACAATTCTTTGGTTAAGTCCAATCCGTATTCTTGTTTGACCTCTTTTCGTTTTGCCCACGGGTCATATACCGCAGTTTTTGTTCCGAAACTTTGCAATGCCAACACCATATCAATCACTTTGGTATTGCGGATATCCGGACAATTCTCTTTAAAGGTAAACCCTAAAATGAGCACTTTTGCCCCTTTTACTTTGAGCTCTTTGTCGATCATCAATTTAATCACTTCAGATGCCACGTGTGTTCCCATGCTGTCATTGACCCTTCTGCCAGATAAAATAATCTCAGGATAATACCCAAATTGCTGGGCTTTTTGTGCCAAATAAAATGGATCTACCCCAATGCAATGCCCACCTACCAATCCTGGTTTGAACGGTAAGAAATTCCATTTGGTACCTGCCGCTTCCAAAACATCCGAAGTATTGATGTTCATCAAACTGAATATTTTAGCCAACTCATTCACAAAGGCAATGTTGATATCTCGTTGGCAATTTTCAATGATTTTAGCTGCTTCCGCAACTTTGATCGAAGGTGCCAAATGAGTACCTGTGGTGAGGACAGATTTGTATAACTTATCAACTTTCTGAGCAATTTCGGGGGTAGAACCTGAAGTTACTTTCAAGATGTTTTCTACGGTTTTTACCTTATCTCCAGGACTGATGCGTTCTGGGGAATAGCCTACAAAAAAGTCTTTATTGAATGTAAAGCCCGATTCTTTTTCTAAAACGGGAATGCAGTCTTCTTCTGTTGCCCCCGGATACACCGTAGATTCGTAGATGACAATGTCTCCTTTTTTCAGATACTTGGCAATCTTTTTACTTGCCGATATCAAGGGCTCTAAAACAGGTTGGTTGTTTTTATCTACCGAAGTCGGAACGGTTACAATATAATGATTGCACTCTTTCAACGCCTCTTCATCATGAGAAATGTATAAGCCTTTGGCCGCTTTTGGGTCGGATGTCAATACGGCTTGTAATAAATCACTGGCCACTTCAAGGGTAGTATCTTCTCCGTTTTTCAGCTCGTTGATGCGCTTCTTTTTGATGTCATATCCAACAACCGGATATTGGGTTGCAAAGAGTCGTGCTAGTGGCAAACCTACATACCCTAATCCGATGATTGCTATTTTTACAGTACTCATGTATTCCTTCTACTTATGGGTTGCGAATTTACGAAAAAATATTGTTGGAAGTTAGGAGTTGGATATTAGAAGTTAGATATTAGATATTAGAAGTTAGAAGTTTGAGGTTAGGGGTTAGGGGTTTTAACATTTATGAATAAAAAAACCTCAACATTTCTGTTGAGATTTCTTTGGTGGGCAATAGCTTGTTCCGAATGAAATTCGGAAAGGGATTGCCTGTCCCTTATTAAAACCGCTGCTGCAAATACAATCCTCATGAGCTTCGCTCCTGTAGTCTTTTTTGTTTTCAAAAAATCATGAAGCAAGCCTCTAACAATTATAAAAAAGTAATATAAGTGTAGAGGGATTGGATATCCCCTATTGAAACCACTCCTACAAATACAATCCTCATGAGCTTCGCTCCTGTAGTCTTTTTTGTTTTCAAAAAATCATGAAGCAAGCTTCTAACAATTATAAAAAAGTAATATAAGTGTAGAGGGATTGGATATCCCCTATTGAAACCGCTACTGCAAATACAATCCTCATGAGCTTCGCTCCTGTAGTCTTTTTTGTTTTCAAAAAATCATGAAGCAAGCTTCTGGTTTTTTGAAAACAAAAAATCCTGTCGAAATTCGACAGGATTGTGAGTGATGTGGGCAATGAGGGATTCGAACCCCCGACCCTCTCGGTGTAAACGAGATGCTCTGAACCAACTGAGCTAATTGCCCTAAGCGGATGCAAATATAATACAGATTTTAATTCTACCAAAAGAAAAAGTAATTTTATTTTACACTACTTCTGCCACAACAAATGTACTGCCACCCACATAAATGATATCTTGCTGATTTGCAGATTTTAAGGCACTTTTCAATGCCTTCGCTACAGATGTAAAAGTTTTTCCTTGCAAACCAAATTCGGCGGCTTGTTGTTGCAAAATGATTGCAGAAAGTCCTCTTGGGATGTTGGGTTTGCAAAAATAATATTGCGCATTCTTAGGGAAAAAGGGAAATACATCCGCAAGTTTTTTATCAGCAACCACCCCTAATACTATATGCAGTTTTTGATAGTCTTGTCGCATGAGTTGATTCATAGCCAATTGCAATCCTTCTTTGTTGTGCGCAGTATCACAAATTACCGTTGGATGTTGTTGTAAAATTTGCCATCGCCCTTTGAGTTGGGTATTTTGTACCACTTTTTGTAATCCGTCTAGTATATTTTTTTCTGAAATATGAAAACCCTGCAATTTTTTAATGGCAGCCACCGCCGTTTTGGTATTCGATTTTTGATAATCCCCCAACAAATCGGTTGTGTAATTGGTGGTGTCTTCTGATGCGAAATGTATGCTCGTATTTTTTTCAGCAGCTTTTGTATTAAAAACAGACGCAACTTCTGCTTGGTATTCTCCAATAATTACAGGAACACCTTCTTTGATAATCCCTGCTTTTTCTCCTGCAATTTCGGGCAAGGTTTCGCCTAAAAACTGCATGTGATCGTATCCAATATTTGTGATTACGGATACTAAAGGGGTTATGATATTTGTGGAATCTAATCGTCCGCCCAAACCTACTTCTATGACAGCAATATCAACCTTTTCATTGGCAAAATAATCAAATGCCATGCCTACCGTCATTTCAAAAAAAGAGAGCTGTTGCTTTTCTAAAAAATCTTTGTTTTTATTGATGAAAGCAGTTACCTTTCTTTTCGGAATTTCCTTACCATTGATGCGAATGCGTTCTGTAAAATTCTTTAAATGTGGAGAGGTATACAAACCTACCTTGTACCCTGCTTCTTGTAAAATAGATGCCAACATATGACTGGTAGAGCCTTTGCCATTAGTGCCACCTACGTGAATGGATTTGAATTTTTTCTCTGGAAAACCCAATTCTTTTGAAAACGCTAAGGTATTCGTGAGGTCTTTTTTAAAAGCACTCTCTCCCACTCTTTGAAACATGGGCAATTGGGCAAACATCCACTGTAAGGTTTCCTGATAATTCATATAATAATATAAGTTTGAATTAACTTTCGTTGTGTTTAATTGGTAATTTCTATTTTAGAATTTCATTGTGAGGCTCTGCGTATTGTATAACTGCTGATAGGTTTGTATAACTTCTATGTTATGGCTATTACACAAAATACTCAAAGAAGACGCAAAAAACACAAAGTTGTGAATTACATATATCTGTTTTACTGCTATTCAATAATTTTTAGATTGTACTGACATAAATTTGATTGTAAATTTGGGAATTTACCGCAAAGATAAGAGATTATTTAGACAAGGTAAATACGTAAATAATCGTACCTACTTGTTTGATGGGCGCATTGCTGTCTGCATTCCAAGTAGTCTTTAAAGCAGCCTCTTTGGCTGGTTTTAATAAGCAAGGCTTTGTATTGGTAGACCCTTTTACCCCTGGAATCGCATTGATTACTTTTCCGTTTTTATCTACTTCAATTTGCACCACTACAGTTCCTTCTTCCTGACAATCGGGTTTTTCTATGGGTTTTGACAAGGCTTTTCTGCCAGACAAATTATAATTTCCTCCATCAGAATTGTTATTTCCATAATATTTATTGGAATTGGGGTCGCCTTTATCAGTTCCTTTTACTCCGATTTTGGTATCATCTCCTTCACCTTTTTGCTTGCCATCTGTGGTATTGTTGTTCAACAAGCTATTGAGAGCATCTTGTGCTTCTTTGGATGGTTTTTTTGGCTCTTCTTTTTGCACTTCCTTTTTAACTACCTCTTTTACAGGTTCTTTTTTGGTTTCGTTTTTATCAACCACCATCACTTCTTTTGAAGTTTCATCTGAAATGATGTCCTCTTTTACATCCTCTTTAGTTGTTTCTGTAACCTCCTCCTGAACTTTATCAGTGGTTTCATTTGTTGTAGGATTTTGTTCCGCCTCTTCAATAGGCTCTCCAAAACCTACGTTGCTATCGCCAAAATTAATCGCCAACCCATATTCTTGTGGGGGGTCAAAATAACGCATGCCAAAATTAAACACTACAAAAAGCAAGGCGATCACCAAAATTGCGGTGATGACTGCTGATTTTCGTTGATGTTGGGTTGTTAAAAATGCCATTATTGTGCTTTTACTGCTAAAATCATTTTTAGCTTGTTTTTATTGGCGATATCAATGACTTTCATCACATTTTCATAGGCTACCTCTTTGTCACCACGGATGATGATGGTTTTCTTTTTATCTGCCCCTACACTTTTTAGAATTTCGGTTTCTAACTCTGTTTCTAACACATTCGTTTTGTCGATATAAAACAAGGCATCACTTGAAATGGATACAGCCACAGACGCATTGTTTTCAGTTTTTCCACCCGCTTTTGGGAGCAACACATCAATCGCATTTACCGTAACTAGCGTTGATGTTAGCATGAAAAAGATCAACAATAGAAAAACAATATCTGTCATGGACGACATGCTGAAAGAAGGATCTATTTTATTTCTACCTCTTAAGTTCATTTTTTATTATTATTTTATTCTATCCCCCAACCCCTTTCCAAAGGAAAGGGGAGTAAGACGCAGATACTATTTAAAATTTCAATTTTATGTAATTATGAAACTATTTTGTAGTTAAATTTCCACATTGTTTCTATTTTTTCTATTGTTTTGATAATTAAATCATTGATTCATTAAATCATTAACTCATTACATCATTACATCATTCATCAAACTGGTTCATTCAATAAATCTAAAAACTCTACTGATTTTGCTTCCATTTGATACACCACTTTATTGGTTCTTACGACCAGGTGATTGTAGGTCACATAGGCAATAATACCGACTATCAAACCTGCAACTGTGGTAGTCATGGCTGTATACAATCCGTCAGAAAGCATTTTGATGTCTATTTGTCCACCTGCATTGGCAATTTCATGAATGGCAAGAATCATACCAATTACGGTTCCTAAAAATCCGATCATCGGAGCTGCTCCAGAAATGGTGGCCAATACACTTACATTTTTTTCTAATTGGTAAATCTCTAATTTACCAGCTGTTTCAATAGCGGTATTGATATCATCTAGAGGTTTTCCAATTCTCGAAATTCCTTTGTCAATCAAGCGCGCTGTAGGCGTATTTTTGCTTTTGCACAAATCTCTAGCAGCTTCTAATTTTCCTTTTAGAATGGCTTCTTTGATTTGATTCATGAAGTTTTTATCTTCTTTGGATGCTGCTTTGATGGCAAAAAAGCGTTCGAAATAAATGTATAATGCCACTATTAATAAAACGAAAAGAATACCAATAATGATTTGTCCGCCCAAACCGCCACTTACAATAAGCTCGTAGATAGAAAGTGTTTTCTCTTTGGAAATAGGTTCAGTGATTTCTTGTAAGTTATCTTGAAAAAATGAGTTCATGAATTTTTTAATTTATGTATTGTACTAACGATAGGTTATCTTTTAAATTGTGTTAAAAACAGTTTTTAGTTTTGAGTCTTTAGTTTGTAAATTTAGGTATTAAAATGATTTGATTTCCGATTTCCGACCAACGATTATCGATGTACGAATATCATACCTCGCACTTTGTCCTTTGTACCTTGTACTTTATACTTTGCAGCTTTGCCACTTAAAACAATAGTCTCGTAATCATAAAAGAAGCTGACCCTACTACAAATCCGATCATGGCTAACCAGCCTATGTTTTTCAAATACCAGAAAAAGTCTATTTTTTCCATTCCCATAGCAACGACTCCTGCAGCTGAACCAATGATCAACATACTTCCTCCTGTGCCTGCAGCAAAGGCAATGAAATGCCACAATTCATTGTCTAAAGGTTCAGAAAACATTCCTAAACTAGCGGCTACCAAAGGTACGTTATCAATAACTGCTGAACCAACTCCAATCAACATCACCACCAAATCAGAAACTCCAGTACCATGAAATTCAGTGCCCAACATAGGAACTGTTTCTTTGAGACTGCTGGCAAAATGAAATAAAATTCCCAATGATTCTAAAGCGGCAACCGTCATTAAAATCCCTAAGAAAAATAAAATACTGGGCATTTCAATTTTTGATAATGAGTAATGAACAGGACCATGAGATGCATGTTGGTTAGATTCCCCTTTCGTATTATAATCTGTTAACGAAATTTTTCGTCTACTAAAAATTTCAGCAAAGGTCGCTACAACTCCCAAAGACAACATCATTCCCACATACGGAGGTAAATGGGTAATGGTTTTAAAAAAGGGCACAAAAACAATGGCTCCCAAACCTATTGCAAGCATAACGCCACTATAGCTGTTTTTGGGCTTGTCTATATCATTTTTATCAAATTGTATTTCACCTTTAAATGCGGGCATAAAAGAGGCGATAAATACAGGAACAAGAATGCATAATAGAGATGGAATGAATAAATATTGAATCAGTTTTGCTGCACTTACTTTATTGGCAATCCACAACATAGTCGTTGTAACATCGCCAATAGGAGACCAAGCTCCTCCTGCATTTGCGGCAATAATAATGAGTCCTGCAAACCAAATACGTTCCTCCCTGCTTTTTACAATTTTTTGTAAGATAGAAATCAAGACAATGGTGGCAGTTAGGTTATCAATAATTGATGATAATAAGAACGCCAATCCAGCAAACATCCACAGTAATTTCTTTTTACTTTTAAAGCCCACATAATTTTTGATGGTTGAAAATCCATCAAAATAATCGATGATTTCAACAATAGTCATAGCACCCAATAAAAACACTAAAATTTCGGCTGTTTTTCCTAAATGATGCAACAAGGTCTCTTCTACCAAATGCACTTTTTCGTCGTGCAATAATGCTCCAAAACCATCCACAATACGATGATTGTTGGTGTCAAACCACGTAGAAAAAGAGTCAATACCTAGCGAAACTATAGCCCAGCAGATAGCCATCATGATTAATGCCGGAATTAGTTTGTCTAATTTTAAATTGTGCTCGAGCGTAATTGCCAAATAGCCAATTACAAATACTCCAATAATTAGAGACTCCATCGTATTTATACGTAAAATTGAGTCAACTCTTTTGATGCATTTTTATAAGTAGTATTACAAATACAAGCTTTTGAAACGCTTTTTTGATTGGTTTGGGATTGCGAAATCATAGATATTTAATTATGGATTTGAAAACTTGAGTGTTGATTAATGACCAATAAAAAGATTCAATAATTATAGCAATCATTGAATCTTTATTTTTTTTATTTATTAAAATTGATTTTTTAAAACATTGTTCTGGTAATCATAAAGGTAGCAGAACCTACTACAAAGCCGATCAGTGCCAACCAAGCAATATTTTTCAAATACCAGAAAAAGTCTATTTTTTCCATTCCCATAGCAACTACTCCTGCAGCTGAACCAATGATGAGCATACTTCCACCTGTACCTGCTGCAAAGGCGATGAAGTGCCACAATTCATTGTCTAAAGGTTCTGAAAACATCCCTAAACTCGCAGCTACCAAAGGCACATTGTCTATGACAGCAGAGCCAACTCCTAGCAACATCACTACCAAGTCTGAAACTCCTTCACCATGCAATTCTGTTCCTAACATTGGTACAGTTTCTTTCAAGCTATCTGCAAAATTGAATAAAATACCCAATGATTCAAGAGCTGCTACAGCCATTAAAATTCCTAAGAAAAATAAGATACTAGGCATTTCAATTTTTGATAACGAATGATGAACAGGACCGTGAGCTGCATGCTGATTAGATTCTTCCATAGAATTAAAATCAGTCAATGAGAACTTTCTTCTACTAAAAATTTCAGCAAAAGTCGCTACAACTCCCAAAGACAACATCATTCCAACATAGGGAGGTAAATGGGTAATGGTTTTAAAAATTGGGACAAAAACGATTGCTAGCAAACCTATGAGCAACATGATGCCACTGTACTTACTGGTTGGTTTGTCTTCATTGGCATCATCAATTTCAATTTCACCTTTAAAAGCAGGCATAAAAGAAGCTATCAAAGCAGGAACTGCCATACATAACAACGAAGGCAAAAATAAATATTCTACCAATTTTAACGTACTTACTTTATTACCAATCCACAACATGGTGGTAGTTACATCACCTATTGGAGACCAAGCACCTCCTGCATTTGCCGCAATAATGATCAACCCTGCAAACCAAATTCGCTCTTCTCTGGTGCTCACAATTTTTTGTAAAATAGAAATCAATACGATGGTTGCTGTTAAATTATCGATAATAGCAGATAATACAAATGCTAGCCCCGAAAACATCCACAGTAATTTCTTTTTGCTTTTAAAACCCACATAATTTTTGATGGTAGAAAAGCCATCAAAATAATCGATGATTTCTACAATGGTCATGGCACCTAACAAAAACACTAAAATTTCGGCTGTTTTACCCAAATGATGCAACAAGGTCTCTTCTACCAAATGCACTTTTTCATCGTGCATTAAAGCACCAAAACCTTCTACTAGACTATGGTTGCTCGAATCAAACCAGTTTGAAAATGAATCAATTCCGAGTGAAACAACTGCCCAAATAACAGCCATCATCACCAAAGCAGGAATTAATTTGTCTAATTTTAAATTGTGTTCGAGGGTAATTGCTAAATATCCAATTACAAAAACTCCGATAATTAATGATTCCATAGGTACGTATTTATAGTTAAATCAATTCTTTTAATGCGATTTCAAAAGCAGTTTCGCTGATGCTTGTTTTTGATGCGCTTCTTGTAAAGGTTTTTTGCAGCGCTTTTTTTATAGTTTTAGAAGTATCGTCAAAAATAGCTTTGTCGGTCATTTCCACTTTTCGTTCCATAAAATAGGCAAAGACTCTAGCCATGCCACAATTGGAGATAAAATCAGGAATCAAACTCACTTTTTTATCCGTGTCTTCCATGATAGGACCAAAGAAAATTTCTTTGTCTGCAAATGGCACATTTGCCCCACAAGAAACCACTTCTAATCCTGATGCAATCATCTGATTGATTTGTGATTGGGTAATTAATCTTGAGGCGGCACATGGAGCAAAAATCTCGCAAGGAATTTGCCAAATTTTTTCATTGATCTCTTGAAAAGGCATCATATTTTCTGCAACCAAAGTATTTCCTTTTTTAGCTAAAAAGAGGGCTTGAATCTCCTCAAAAGAAAATCCTTCTTCTTTGATCAATCCCCCATCTCTGTCAATAATTCCCACAATTTTAGCACCCATTTGAGACAAATAGAACGCTGCTGCAGAACCAACATTTCCAAATCCTTGCACTACCGCTCTTTTTCCTTGAACAGTTCCTCCATAAATAGCATAGTAATGACGCACAGCCTCAGCAACACCAAAACCAGTTATCATATCAGCAACTGTATATTTTCTGGTAACATTCGGAGACAATTTTGTATCTTCTATCACTTTGATTACCCCATGACGCAACTGACCAATTCTATTGATTTTGTCTGCTTCTGTAGGTTTAAAATGACCGTTGAAAACACCTTCTTGCGGATGCCAAACACCACTTTCTTCGGTAATTGGAATTACTTCGTGAATTTCATCAACATTCAAATCACCTCCAGTACCATAATAACTTTTTAGCAAAGGTGCTACTGCTTTGTACCAACGTTCTAAAACACCTTTTTTTCTTGGATCGTGAGGATTGAAATTGATGCCCGATTTCGCACCCCCTATAGCAGGACCTGAAACCGTAAATTTAACTTCCATAGTTTTGGCTAGTGATAACACTTCGTTCATGTCTAAGCCTTCGCGCATGCGGGTTCCACCACCTGCTGCACCTCCTCTGAGTGAGTTGATGACTGTCCAACCTTCAGCTTCTGTTTCAGGGTCTTTCCAGTGAAAAACGATTTCAGGTTGTTTATTTTCGTATATTTTTAATAAATCTTTCATGTTGCCATTTCTAAAATTCCATTTTGCATTGTTTCTTTTTCTGAATCCATTTATTTATTACTGAAAAAGCTAACGTTGGTTCATCGTCTTTGTTTAAAAAATTTATTAATAATCCACTTTACGTACAAACTTACAGTAAAAAAAATGATTGCTAAAATTTTTTATTTAAGGGTTTGGATAAAATAGTACGCCCGAAGAATGATTTTTTTGAGCCCCTGTAACCGAGCTCAAACAATTAATCTGATTTTCAATACGTAACAATCCTAAGAAAGCAAAAATGAGTGCTTCTTTGAATTCTATCAAATTTTTATCCGGAATGATCAAGTCGCAATTTTTAAAAAAAATTAACTTTTCAAGTAGGTATGTATTGTAGGTTCCCCCTCCTGTACACAAAACTTTTTTTCCTTCGGAAATGGTATTAGCAATTTGGTAAGCAATATGATCTGAAAAGGTCCTTAAAATGGTTTGAGGTGTCGCTTTTGAAGCTTCTAAAATAGGAAAAATCGTTTTTTGTACCCACTCTATTCCTAATGATTTTGGCGGATTTTTCGAATAATAGTCCAAGGTATTTAATTGATGAAACAGCGCCTTATCAAAAGTTGCGGATTTGGCAATATCGCCATTGGCATCGAAGTCAAATCCCAATTTATTGGCGTAAAAATTCAATACTACGTTTACAGGGCAAATATCAAACGCAATTCTTCGTCCATTTTCGTTGGATGAAACATTGGCAAATCCACCCAAATTCATACAATAATCGTATTGCGCAAACAACAACTCATCTCCTATTGGCACCAATGGCGCTCCTTGACCACCCAAAGCCACGTCTTGCGTTCGAAAATCACACACTACTTTTTGTTGTGTTTTGTTCGCTATAGTTTGACCATCACCAATTTGCAATGTAATTCCTTTTTCAGGTTGATGCAAAATAGTATGACCATGAGAGGCCACAAAATCAATTGCCTCAATATCATATTTTTTTATAAAACGATTGATTTCTTCCCCCAAATAATTTGCGTATTCAATAGAAAGCTCCTGCAATTTTTCATGACTTTCATAAAGAGCATTTTGTAAAATTGTTCTCCATTTTTTAGGATAAGGAATCGTCTCTGCATGCAGTATTTGAAAATTTTGATAAGCATCTCGCTGAAAAGTAACATGAGCAAGATCAATTCCGTCTAAAGATGTGCCCGACATCAACCCAAGTATAGAAAACGTGTTTTTATTCATAAATGTAAAAATAACAAAAATTTATTAAAAATATCTTACGAAATCGATATCTTTGAGGACTTAAATTACGAATATAACAACAAATATACAATGGATTTTAGTTTAACAGAAGAACACTTACTAATTCGTGATGCCGCAAGAGAATTTGCACAAACCGAATTATTACCTGGCGTTATTGAAAGAGATAACAAGCAAGAATTTCCACAAGAATTGGTGCGTAAAATGGGCGAATTGGGTTTTATGGGCATTATGGTTGACCCTAAATACGGAGGAAGTGGCATGGACACCATATCCTATGTATTGATTATGGAAGAATTGTCTAAAATTGACGCTTCTGCATCTGTGATGGTTTCTGTAAACAATTCGTTGGTTTGCTATGGATTAGAAGCATATGGCTCAGAAGTGCAAAAGCAAAAATACTTAACCAAACTTGCTACAGGCGAATATTTAGGCGCATTTTGTTTGAGTGAACCAGAAGCAGGCTCTGACGCAACTTCGCAAGCAACAACTGCTATTGACATGGGCGATCATTATATTATCAATGGAACCAAAAATTGGATTACCAATGGTGGACGCTCGGATGTATATTTGGTAATAGCACAAACAGACAGAGCTAAAGGCCACAGAGGTATCAATGCATTTATTGTTGAAAGAGGCATGGAAGGTTTTCATATTGGACCTAAAGAAGACAAATTAGGAATCCGTGGCTCAGATACACATACGTTGCAATTCAACGAAGTGAAAGTTCCGAAAGAAAATAGAATTGGTGAAGACGGATTTGGATTTAAGTTTGCGATGAAAACGCTTTCTGGAGGAAGAATTGGTATTGCAGCACAAGCCCTAGGAATTGCTTCTGGCGCTTATGAATTGGCATTGAAATACTCAAAAGAGCGCAAAGCATTTGGTACTGAAATTTGCAATCATCAAGCAATTGCATTCAAATTGGCAGATATGTATACTGAAATTGAAGCTGCCAGAATGTTGGTAATGAAAGCAGCGTGGCTAAAAGATCAAAAAGAAAATTATGACATGGCTTCTGCAATGGCAAAATTATACGCTTCAAAAGTAGCGATGGAACAAACTGTAGAAGCTGTTCAAATTCACGGCGGCAATGGTTTTGTAAAAGACTACCATGTAGAGCGTTTGATGCGTGATGCAAAAATTACTCAAATTTATGAGGGCACTTCTGAAATTCAAAAAATAGTAATTTCAAGAGGACTAATTAACGGATAAGACTCCGATATTCCTTTTTTTTATAAAAATCCACCTAAAAAGGTGGATTTTTTTTTGTTATCCACTCTTCGCATCATTCTTTATAGGATACATCGCTCGCATTCCCTTTTGCTTCTTGGATTTCAACAAAATCAAAATCAACAAAAACACAAATAAACTCCCATTTTATTGAATTATTCACAAGTAAAAGATTCTAATTATTGCATTATTTTTTAGAAACCCCTCATTTTTATGAATATCTTAAAATAATATACTGATTTTTTACAAACATCCTATTTTTTACCCTTTGGTAATAAAAAAATACATTTATCTTAATTTAACCCCTATTTTTTTGAGGGGTAG
Organism: Polaribacter gangjinensis; assembly: GCF_038024125.1. Taxonomy (NCBI): domain Bacteria; kingdom Pseudomonadati; phylum Bacteroidota; class Flavobacteriia; order Flavobacteriales; family Flavobacteriaceae; genus Polaribacter; species Polaribacter gangjinensis. The sequence continues at coordinate 2,665,125 of NZ_CP150662.1, read as the reverse complement.
TTTTAAATTTACAACGTTTTCGAAAATTACCCCCCTTGTTTTTTAGGATTTACTATATATCTTTGACCCGTTCAAATAATTAAATCAATTAAAAACTAAAAAGAACAATCATTATGAAGAAAATTATTTTTACTTTATTATTAACAGGAAGTTTAATAGTAACTGGACAAGAAAAAGACGACAAAGGAACATTTACATTGAGTGGTAGTGTGGATGTATATCACACAAGTAATTTAAAAAGTGGTTCACCAGGATCTGTAGGAGTACTTTATGGAGGAAGTGGTGCTGCCAACGGATTTGGATTGGGTATGGTGAATACCATTTTTGCTTATGAAAAAGGGAAAGCTGGAGTAGTCGCTGATTTAGCTTACGGACCAAGAGCTGTAGCTGCTAACATGTATGAAGGAGCTATCAACCAATTGTACGCATACTACAAAGCTTCAGACAAAGTAACCTTAACATTGGGTCAGTTCAATACCTTTTTAGGATTTGAAGTAATTTCTCCAACAGGAAATTATCATTATTCGGTATCGTATTTATTCAATGCAGGGCCTTTCTCTCACACAGGTTTAAAAGTAAATTATGCAGCTACTGAAGATTTATCATTCTTATTTGCATTGACAAATCCACATGGATTGACATCAGGTGCTAACCCAGGCAACGACTACCAATTAGGTTTCCAAACTGGTTACAAAGGGCAATACTTTAACTTAGCTTACGGAGCTGACGGATTTGGATTTACAGATGTATTGTATTTAGACTATACAGGAGGATTTGATTTGTCAGAAACTTTCTATGCAGGAATCAATGCAGCCTATTCAAAATCTAAAGATGCTGATGCAGGTTACCAAGGTTTTGCATTGTATTTACAAAACACATTTTCTGATACATTCTCTTTAGGATTTAGACCAGAGTTCTTTACAAGAACTTCAGGAGCTGGCGACACTAACGTATCTGCTTTCACATTGTCTGCAAACCTTTCTTTAACAGAGAGTTTAAAAATCATACCTGAGGTAAGAATTGATTCATCAAAAGACATGATCATTCCAGGTTTCCCAGGTGACAAAACAATGACGGGAGCTACATTGGCTGCAGTGTATTCTTTCTAAAAAATAGTACCAAAAAACAAACACTAACTAAAAATTTACACAATGAGTTTATTATTATCAATGATTCAAGAAACAACTGCAACAGTGGATATTGCTGCTGAGGTTGAGAAAATAAACGGAGACATGGGAATGCTTTGGATGCTTTTAGCAGGTATATTAGTATTCTTTATGCAAGCAGGATTCTTCTTAGTAGAATCTGGAATGACAGATTCGAAAAATGCAGTTAATATTGCTATGAAAAACTTCTTAGACATTGCTGTAGGATCTTTAGCGTTTTGGTTTGTAGGATACTCTTTAATGTACGGTTCTGATGCTTTTATGGGAGTTTTCCATTGGAGTGGATTTACCTTCTCTCAAGGAGCAGCAGATTTATTTTTCCAAACGGTATTTGCTGCAACAGCTGCAACCATCGTTTCTGGTGCCATTGCAGGTAGAACTAAATATACTACCTACGCTATTTTTAGTATTGTAGTAACTGCTATCATTTATCCAATAGCTGGTGGATGGGAATGGAATGGCGGATGGTTAAACAATACTGATGGTATCATGCCAGCAGAATTCATTGACTTCGCAGGATCATCAATTGTTCACTCTGTAGGTGGCTGGGCTGCATTGGTTGCTGCTTGGATGGTAGGTCCAAGAATTGGTAAATACTTAGATGGCAAACCTGTAGAAATGCACGGACACAACCAAATGTATGCAACTTTAGGGGTATTTATCCTTTGGTTAGGATGGTTTGGATTCAATGGTGGATCACAATTAGCTTGGGGTGGTGATGATGCAGTTGCTGCTTCACAAGTAGTATTGGTTACCAATTTAGCTGCATCTGCAGGAGCAATTGCTGCTTTAGTATTTACTTGGATTAAAAATGGAAAGCCAAACTTAGGAATGACCTTAAATGGTGCTTTAGCAGGTTTGGTAAGTATCACTGCAGGTTGTGGAAACATGACAGAAAGTGGATCTGTTTTAGCAGGTTTGATTGGTGGAATCTTGGTTGTATTGTCAATAGGTTTTATTGAAAAAACCTTAAAAATTGATGATGCTGTAGGTGCTATCTCTGTTCATGGAGTTGCAGGTGCTTGGGGTACTTTAGCAATAGGACTTTGGGGAGTTGATGGAGACAAAGGAATTGGAATTTTTAATGGTGGTGGCGCTGCACAATTAGGAGCGCAAGCTATCGGAGTTGTTGCCTATGCTGTTTGGGCGATTGTATTATCATTTGTGTTCTTATACATTATCAAAGTCATTTTTGGCGGATTGAGAGTAACAGAAGAAGAAGAAATACAAGGTTTAGATATTTCAGAACACGGGTCAATTGCGTATCCAGGAAAAAGAGTTAGAGAAATTGAATAGAAATTAGTTTCGTTATTATTTTTATGCAAATCACATGGCTTTCATTGCCATGTGATTTTTGATGAAAAAATAATTTGACAACATCGTTTAAAATTAATTAATAGTAAAAATGAAGAAAATTGAAGCAATTATTAGAAAATCAAAGTATCGTGAGGTAAAAGAAGCATTGCACGAAGTAGGTGTAAATTTTTTCTCTTATTGGGATGTTACTGGTTTGGGCAATGAGAAAGAAGGACACGTTTACAGAGGGGTAAGCTATAGTACGAGCGATATTCAAAGACGTTATTTATCAATTGTTGTAAATGACGATTTTGAAGAAGTTACCATCAAAGCAATCATACAATCTGGAGCAACTGGTGAGGTTGGTGATGGAAAAATTTTTGTGAGCGATATTAAAGAAGCCTATAGAATAAGAACTGGCGAAAAAGGAGGACAAACTTTAAACTAAAAAAATCAATGGAATTACTTACAACAAATAACGTATGGATGATGATCTGTACAGCACTCGTTTTCTTTATGCACCTTGGATTTGCATTTTTAGAAATTGGATTAACAAGACAGAAAAACACCATCAATATTTTATTCAAAAATATTTTTATCATCACAATTGGACTGCTATTGTATTGTATAGTAGGCTTCAATTTAATGTACCCTGGATTCGCAGAGGGTTCTTCAGGAATTTTTGGATTTTCAGGATTTGGTCTTTCAGCACCACTGACAGAAGCTGGAGCGTTAGATTTAACTTACAACAGCGGCTATACTTATTGGACAGATTTCTTATTTCAAGGAATGTTTGCAGCCACTGCTGCAACTATTGTATCTGGTGCTGTAGCTGAAAGAATGAAGATACTTCCTTTTTTAATTTTCACGATCTTTTATGTAGGATTGGTTTACCCAATTGCAGGTTCTTGGAAATGGGGTGGTGGATTTTTACAACAATTAGAAACTCCTTTTTATGACTTTGCAGGCTCTACCTTAGTACATTCTGTTGGTGGTTGGGCTGCTGTAGTTGCGGTTTGTTTATTAGGAGCAAGAATCGGAAAATTCAAAAACGGGAAAATTCAAGCTATTCCTGGTCACAACATTCCATTAGCAACAGCAGGTGTATTGATTTTATGGTTAGGTTGGTTTGGGTTTAATGGTGGATCAGTACTTTCTGCTGACCCAGGGTTAACATCGCTAACTTTAGTAACAACCTGTTTGGCTGCTGCTGCAGGTGGAGTGGTAGCTTCGTTAGTTTCAACCATTTTATATAAAAATTTAGATTTAACTATGTTTTTGAATGGTATTCTTGGAGGATTGGTAGGAATCACAGCTGGTGCAGATCAAATGTCTCCTACAGATGCCATCATTATTGGAGCTATTGCAGGAACCATTATTGTATTTGCTGTTAGTTTGATTGACAAATTGAAACTTGATGACCCTGTTGGTGCCATTGCAGTTCACTTAGTTTGCGGAATTTGGGGAACCTTAGCAGTAGGCCTTTTTGGTAATTTAGCCGGTGTTGATCAGTTCATCAGTCAATTAATTGGGGTTGGATCTTACGCAGTGTTTTGCATAACAACTTCATTTATCATCATATTTACCCTAAAGAAAACAATGGGTATAAGAGTTAGTGAAAAAGAAGAATTAGAAGGGTTAGATGCTCATGAACACGGAATGGATGCGTATCCAGACTTCCGTTTGAACGAACATTAAACCAACATCTTACCATTTTTAAACATCCTTAAAAGTATTTTTTAAGGATGTTTCCTTGTTTTTGTGAATTTGATAATTAAAGGCAATTAAAATATAAATTATACATTTTTAATAGTATAATTTTATTTTCATTGTAAAAGTTATATCAAAGAATCTAAAAGACTACATTTTATTTAATTAAATATATATTTTTGTGCAAATAATTTAATAAATAAATGGAGAAACAAGGCTTATATTCACCTGAATTTGAACACGAAAATTGCGGTGCAGGATTCATTTGTAACCTTAATGGAGATCGAACTAATCAAATCATTCATGATGCTTTAGAAATTCTTGTTAAACTTGAACATAGAGGTGGCGTTAGTGCAGATGGAAAAACAGGAGATGGTGCTGGATTATTAATCGATATTCCGCATGATTATTTTAAACGCGTTTGTAATTTTCCCATTCCAAATCCGAGAGAATATGCAGTAGGAATGGTATTTTTACCTAAAATTCCAAATCAACATAGCTTTTGTAAAAGTGTTTTTGAAAACGAAATCAAAGCACAAGGTCTCACTATTTTAGGTTGGAGAAAAGTTCCAGTTGATTCCTCACAATTAGGTGAAATCGCCTTAGCCTCAGAGCCAATTATAGAACAAATTTTTGTTGCAAAAACTGCTGATATTTCTGAAGCTATTTTCAAAGCAAAATTGTATGCAGCAAGAAAAATTGCTGAACATACCATCATCAATTCTAAAATTTCGGAAAGTCATTATTTTTATATCCCAAGTTTTTCTATTACAACTATCATATATAAAGGGATCATCATGCCCGAAGATATTGGCCCGTATTATTTAGACCTTCAAGAAAAAGATTTGGTAACAAGGCTTGCGTTGGTTCATCAGCGTTTTTCTACCAATACCATGCCTACTTGGGAGTTGGCGCAACCTTTCCGTTTGCTTTGTCAAAACGGAGAAATCAACACCTTAAAAGGAAATGTAAGTAGAATGCGTGTGCGCGAAGAAATCATGAAAAGTGAGGTTTTTGGAGCTCAAATTGAAAAATTATTTCCAATTATTTTACCAGGAAAATCAGATTCAGCTTCTATGGATATGGTGGTTGAATTACTGACTCACACAGGACGTTCTTTACCAGAAATCATGATGATGATGATTCCTGAAGCTTGGGAAAAACATCAAACCATGTCTCCAGAAAAAAAAGCATTTTATGAATACAATGCCTGTATCATGGAACCTTGGGACGGTCCTGCATCAGTACCTTTTACAGACGGAGATTACGTAGGCGCACTATTAGATAGAAATGGTTTACGACCCTCAAGATATACTGTTACTAAAAGTGGAAAACTCATCATGTCCTCAGAAATTGGTGTGGTAGATATTGAACCATCAGACATTTTAAAACATGGGCGTTTAGAGCCAGGAAAAATGTTTTTGGTGGATATGAATGAAGGAAGAATTATTGAAGATGAAGAAATTAAAAACAAAATTGTTACTGAAAGACCTTATAAAGAATGGTTAGATAAAACTCGTTTGCATTTGCGTGATGTACCTTACACCAATGAAACTTGCCCAATAGAAACCATTGATATCAAAACCAGACAACGTTTATTCAATTATACATTTGAAGATATTCAAGAGGTAATTACACCTATGGCTCAAAAAGGAAATGAAGCTTTAGGTTCTATGGGAACAGATACTCCTTTGGCGGTATTGTCTGACAGACCTCAATTGATTTACAATTATTTCAAACAGTTATTTGCACAGGTAACAAATCCTCCTTTGGATGGAATTCGTGAACAAATTGTAACCGATATTAGTTTGAATTTAGGAAAAGATCGTAATATTTTTAGCATTACACAAAGACAATGTAGAAAATTACGCATTCAAAATCCGGTAATTTCCAATGCCGATTTAGAAAAAATACGCACCATTCAAATTGAAAGTTTCAAAGCAGAAACGATTCAAATGTTGTATCCAAAAGCAGAAGGATTGAATGGTTTAGAGGATGCATTAGACAACATCATCACTCAAGTTGAAAAAGCTTTAGAACGAAAAACAAACATCATCATTCTTTCTGATAGAGGAGTTTGCCAAGAATTCGCGCCAATTCCAGCTTTATTAGCGTGTTCTTATGTAAATCATCAACTGAATCGTTTGAGAAAACGTTCGTATTTTGATATCATTATTGAGTCTGCTGAACCACGTGAACCACATCATTTTGCTACCTTATTTGGCTATGGCGCAAGTGCCATCAACCCTTATATGGTGAATGAAATCATCAGAATGCAAGTGACAGAAGGATTTATCACAGGTATTGATGAACAAAAAGCAGTTGATAATTTCAATAAAGCAATTGGAAAAGGAATTCTGAAAATCATGAATAAAATCGGAATTTCAACATTGCATTCTTACAGAGGTTCTCAAATTTTTGAAATTGTAGGATTCAACTCACAATTTGTTGAAAAATACTTTCCTTATACCACATCAAGAATTGAAGGAATTGGCTTGTATGAAATTGAAAAAGAAATTCACGAACGCTACAAACAAGCGTATCCAAACAATACAATTGATAAAAAATTAGGATTAAATATTGGAGGTGATTACAGATGGAGACGAAATGGCGAGCGTCATTTATTCAATCCAACCACCATTTCTAAATTACAACAAGCTGTAAGATTGAGTGATCAAGCAAGTTATGATGTCTATGCGAAAGCCATCAACGAGCAAGCAGAAAACTTAATGACTATAAGAGGTTTATTTGAATTCACCAATTTAGATCCTATTTCAATAGATGAAGTAGAACCTTGGACAGAAATTGTAAAACGTTTCAAAACAGGAGCCATGTCTTATGGATCTATTTCCAAAGAAGCACATGAAAATTTAGCCATTGCCATGAACAGAATTGGTGGAAAATCCAACTCTGGTGAAGGTGGAGAACACAGAGAACGATTTCAAAAAGATGCGAATGGAGATAGTAGAAATTCTGCCATCAAACAAGTAGCTTCTGGGCGTTTTGGTGTGACTTCACATTATTTAGCAAATGCTAGAGAAATTCAGATAAAAATGGCTCAAGGTGCAAAACCTGGTGAAGGAGGACAATTGCCTGGAGAAAAAGTATTACCATGGATTGCAAAAGCACGAAATTCAACTCCTTTTGTAGGATTGATTTCTCCTCCTCCACACCATGATATTTATTCTATTGAAGATTTAGCACAGCTTATTTTCGATTTAAAAAATGCCAATCGTGAAGCAAGAATCAATGTAAAATTGGTTTCTGAAGTTGGGGTTGGAACCATTGCTGCTGGTGTTGCCAAAGCAAAAGCAGATGTCGTTTTGATTTCTGGTTATGATGGTGGTACAGGAGCTTCTCCTCTAACTTCTTTAAAACATGCAGGCTTGCCTTGGGAACTTGGATTGGCAGAAGCACAACAAACTTTAGTGTTGAATAATTTAAGAAGTAGAATTGTTGTAGAATGTGATGGACAATTAAAAACGGGACGTGATGTTGCCATTGCTGCATTATTAGGTGCAGAAGAGTTTGGTTTTGCAACTGCTCCTTTGGTTGCTTCAGGCTGTATCATGATGCGAAAATGTCATCTCAATACTTGTCCAGTTGGAATTGCCACTCAAGATAAAGAATTGCGTAAAAATTTCAAAGGAACTCCAGAGCATGTCATCAATTTCTTCTATTATATTGCTGAAGAATTGCGTGGAATTATGGCGCAATTAGGCTTTAGAACTCTAGAAGAAATGGTGGGACAAACGCATAAAATCAATGCCAATAAAGCCATTAAACACTATAAAGCAAAAGGACTGGATTTGTCGAGTATTTTACACAGGCCTTCTTCATACAGAACAAGAATTGTAAGAAATACAGAACAACAAAACCATAATTTAGACAATGTATTGGATTTTACCATTCTAAAAGATTCTCACAGAGCATTGTATAGAAAAGAAAAAACAGAATTGTCTTACCCAATTAAAAACATCAATCGTGCAGTTGGAGCTATTGTAAGTAATGAAATCTCTAAAATTTACGGTTATCAAGGATTGCCAGAAGACACCTTAAATGTTCATTTTACTGGTTCTGCAGGTCAAAGTTTTGGGGCTTTTAGTGCATTCGGATTGACATTTACTCTTGAAGGAAATACCAATGATTACCTTGGCAAAGGATTATCAGGAGCCAAGTTAATTATTAAAAAACCAGCAACTGCCGATTTTGTTGCAGAAGAAAATATCATCGTCGGAAACGTATGTTTATTTGGAGCAGTAAATGGCCAAGCGTATATTAATGGAATTGCAGGCGAACGTTTTGCAGTTAGAAACTCTGGTGCAATTGCAGTTGTAGAAGGAGTTGGAGATCATTGCTGCGAATACATGACTGGCGGAAAAGTAGTCGTTTTAGGAAAAACAGGCAGAAATTTTGCTGCAGGAATGAGTGGAGGAATTGCCTATGTATTTGATCCTGAAAATAAATTTGTAAACGGACTTTGTAATACAGAAAGTATCGAGTTTGAAACAATTTCAGCAGAAGATGAAAACGATTTAAAAATGTTGATTCACAAACACTATGGATATACCAATAGTCAAAGAGCCAAATATCTTTTGGACAATTGGAACGAAAACATTTCTAAATTCGTAAAAGTAATGCCAACAGAGTATAAAAAAGCTTTGAAACGATTGGAAACAGAAGAAGAACTATTTGAAGAATTAACAATAGCATAATGTCATGGGAAAAGTAACCGGATTTAAGGAATTTGAAAGACAAGATGAAGCCAACTTTCCAGTTGAAGAACGCATCAAACATTATAAAGAATTTACCATACCACTAGCTGAAGAGCAAATAAAAAAGCAAGGCTCTCGTTGTATGGACTGTGGCATCCCGTTTTGTCATAGTGGTTGTCCATTAGGAAATTTAATTCCAGATTTCAATCATATGGTACATCAGGGTGAATGGCAAAAAGCCTCATGGATATTACATTCTACCAATAATTTTCCGGAATTTACAGGAAGATTATGCCCTGCACCTTGCGAAAAATCGTGTGTCTTGGGATTGATTGAAGATCCAGTTTCTATCGAGAATATTGAAAAAAATATCGTAGAGCAAGCTTTTAAAGAAGGATGGATCAAACCACAGCAACCTAAAACTAGAACAGGTAAAACAATTGCAGTTATTGGTTCAGGGCCTGCAGGATTAGCAGCAGCCCAACAATTGAATAGAGCTGGACATTTAGTCACTGTTTTTGAAAGAGATGATGAAGTGGGCGGATTGTTACGCTATGGAATTCCGAATTTTAAAATGGAAAAAGAAATCATTGACAGACGTATTGAAATTTTAAAATTAGAGGGCATTGTTTTTAAAACAAATGTAAATGTAGGTGTAAACTATAATATTAAAGAATTAAAATCCTTTGATGCTATTGTGTTGTGTGGAGGTGCCACTGAAAGACGTAGTTTACCAACACCTGGAATTGATGCGGATGGAGTTGTACAAGCTATGGATTTTTTAACACAACAAACCAAAGTTTTGTTTGGTAAAAAAGTAGAAAATCAAATTTTAGCAACAGATAAACATGTAATTGTAATTGGTGGTGGAGATACAGGATCAGATTGTATTGGAACATCGAATAGACAAGGAGCAAAGTCTGTAGTAAATTTTGAGATTATGCCAAAACCACCTGGACATCGTTCACCAACAACTCCTTGGCCATTTTGGCCATTACAATTAAAAACATCATCATCACACGAAGAAGGTGTTGAACGTAATTGGCTCATCAATACTAAAGAATTTATTAAAGATAAAAACAATAAACTTACCGCATTAAAAACGGTGAATGTAGAGTGGAAAATGGTACCTGGAGAACGTCCACAATTAATAGAGATTGAAGGAACTGAAAAAATATGGCCATGCGATTTAGCTTTATTAGCCTTAGGATTCACAGGACCAGAAAAAACATTGGCTGAAAAATTAGGAATTGAATTCGATAGCAGATCTAATTACAAAGCTGATTATGGTAAATACCAAACCAATATTCCGAATATATTTACAGCAGGTGACATGAGAAGAGGCCAATCATTGATTGTTTGGGCAATCTCAGAAGGAAGAGAAGCTGCAAGACAAGTAGACATTTTTTTAATGGGTAAATCTGAATTACCATCGAAAGATATTGCTGGAGATTTAGTAGCCATGTAGTTTACATTAAAATAAAAAGGCTGTCTAAATTGACAGCCTTTTTTTTTATTAAAAATTATATAAAACCAAAAAACCTCATATCGATTGATATGAGGTTTTAAGATTTAAGAAAGGCAGCGACCTACTCTCCCACAATAATGCAGTACCATCGGCGCAATTGGGCTTAACTTCTCTGTTCGGGATGGGAAGAGGTGAGCCCCAATGCTATAACCACCCTAAGTTGTTAGTTATGAGTTTTGAGTTTTAAATTTTGAGTTGTTTGACAACGTATTTTTTAACACTCATAACTTATAACGCTCCACGTTAGTGGAGTAATAAGTTAACATATGGTAAAACAATACAATAAGAATTCTAGATAGCTACTCAAACAAGTTGAGCATTTAAAAAAAAGAGTTTCTCCCGAGCCGAAGCTCGGGAAGCGTACATAAGTCTATGGGTTATTAGTACTACTTGGCTATGACATTACTGCCTTTACACCTATAGCCTATCAACGTGGTCATCTCCCACGACCCTTTAAAGAAATCTCATCTTGTGGTGGGTTTCGCGCTTATATGCTTTCAGCGCTTATCCCTTCCCGACGTAGCTACTCTGCAATGCTCCTGGCGGAACAACAGATACACTAGAGGTCAGTCCAACTCGGTCCTCTCGTACTAGAGTCAGATCCACTCAAATTTCTAACGCCCGCTACAGATAGAGACCGAACTGTCTCACGACGTTCTGAACCCAGCTCGCGTGCCACTTTAATGGGCGAACAGCCCAACCCTTGGGACCTTCTCCAGCCCCAGGATGTGACGAGCCGACATCGAGGTGCCAAACCCCCCCGTCGATATGAGCTCTTGGGGGAGATCAGCCTGTTATCCCCGGCGTACCTTTTATCCTTTGAGCGATGGCCCTTCCATGCGGAACCACCGGATCACTATGCTCTTGTTTCCAACCTGATCGACCTGTATGTCTCTCAGTCAAGCACCCTTATGCCATTGCACTCTACGCACGGTTACCAAGCGTGCTGAGGGTACCTTTAGAAGCCTCCGTTACTCTTTTGGAGGCGACCACCCCAGTCAAACTACCCACCAAGCACTGTCCTCATCTCTGAGTTAGAATCTAGATAAGCAAAGGGTGGTATTTCAAGGATGACTCCACAACTCCTAGCGAAGCCGCTTCGTAGTCTCCCACCTATCCTACACATTACTTATCCAAACCCAATACTAAGCTATAGTAAAGGTGCACGGGGTCTTTTCGTCCCGTAGCGGGTAATCGGCATCTTCACCGATACTACAATTTCACCGAGCTCATGGCTGAGACAGTGTCCAGATCGTTACACCATTCGTGCAGGTCGGAACTTACCCGACAAGGAATTTCGCTACCTTAGGACCGTTATAGTTACGGCCGCCGTTTACTGGGGCTTCATTTCAGACCTTCGCTTACGCTAAGCCCTCCACTTAACCTTCCAGCACCGGGCAGGTGTCAGGCCATATACATCATCTTTCAATTTAGCATAGCCCTGTGTTTTTGATAAACAGTCGCCTGGACCTTTTCACTGCGGCCCCGATTGCTCGGGGCGACCCTTCTCCCGAAGTTACGGGTCTATTTTGCCTAGTTCCTTAGCCATGAATCTCTCGAGCACCTTAGAATTCTCATCCCAACTACCTGTGTCGGTTTACGGTACGGGTTCTTATAATCTGAAGCTTAGAGGTTTTTCTTGGAAGCTTTTAGGCACACTATCCATTTGTCCGAAGACTCATGGTACTATCAGACTTTAGCTAGTTCTGCGGATTTGCCTACAAAACTAATACCTACATCCTTCAACGAACTATTCCGTCAGTTCGCGGTGCTTTCAATACTCCGTCACCCCATCGCAATTATAAGAAGTACAGGAATATTAACCTGTTGTCCATCGACTACTCCTTTCGGATTCGCCTTAGGCCCCGACTAACCCTCAGCTGATTAGCATCGCTGAGGAAACCTTAGTCTTTCGGTGTGCGGGTTTCTCGCCCGCATTATCGTTACTTATGCCTACATTTTCTTTTGTAACCACTCCAGCATGTCTTACAACACACCTTCTACGCAGGTTACAATGCTCCCCTACCTCCCGACTTGACGTCGGGACCATAGCTTCGGTAATATACTTATGCCCGATTATTATCCATGCTCGATCGCTCGACTAGTGAGCTGTTACGCACTCTTTAAATGAATGGCTGCTTCCAAGCCAACATCCTAGCTGTCTGTGCAATCGAACCTCGTTAGTTCAACTTAGTATATATTTGGGGACC